>NZ_JAJNRF010000003.1:0-281295 GCF_022228075.1 Halorhodospira sp. 9628 | reverse complement strand
GGCCCCCCCCCCCCCCCCCGGGGGGGGCCCCCCCCCGGGGGGGGGGGGGGGTCGCGATTCATGTCCGCGCCACGCAAGCTGTAACCTTACTGGTCCATGCACCGCCAAGGCAAACGGAGTCAGACCCTGAGACGTCGATCGACACTGCTGCGCCTGGTGCGCATGCTCGAGCCGTACCGCTGGCGCCTGGCCGCTGCGGCCGCAGCGCTGCTCGTCGCCGCCGGAGGCGTGCTGGCCATCGGCCAGGGGCTTCGGCTGGTCATCGATCACGGGTTCGCCGATGGCGATGCGGCGATGCTTGATCGTGCGCTGCTGGCGACCCTGGCGATGATCCTCATCCTGGCGCTGGCCTCGGCAACCCGCTACTACCTGATCACCTGGATCGGCGAACGGCTGGCCGCGGATCTGCGCGAGCAGCTCTTCCACCGCCTGCTCCGCCTCGAGCCGGCCTTTTTCGAGCGCACCGGGGCGGGCGAGGTCCAGTCCCGGCTGACCGCCGACACCACGGTCCTGCAGAATCTCTTCGGCTCGGCGCTGTCGATCGCCCTGCGCAACGCCCTGACCTTCGTCGGCGCCCTGTTGCTGCTGTTCGTCACCAGCCCGCGCCTGGCCACCCTGGTGGTGGTGGGCATTCCGCTGATCCTGATCCCCATCCTCTGGTTCGGGCGGCGGGTGCGCAGCCTCTCTCGGGACAGCCAGGACCGGGTGGCCGACGTGGGCCGTTTCGCCGGTGAATCGCTGCACGCCATCGGCACGGTCCAGGCCTTCGGCCATGAGGCCGAGGACCGCAAGCGCTATGCCGAGCGGGTGGAAGAGGCCTTCGCGACCGCCATCCGTCGGACCTGGCAGCGGGCGTGGCTGACCGGCGTAGCCCTGCTCTTCGTCTTCGGCGCGGTCGGTGCCGTGCTCTGGCAGGGCGGTCACGATGTGCTCGCCGGGCGCATGACGCCCGGGGAGCTGTCGGCGTTTGTCTTCTATGCGGTGCTGGCCGCCGGGTCGGTGGCCGCCATGGCCGAGGTGGCCGGAGAGATCCTGCGTGCCATGGGGGCCACCGACCGCATCTTCGAGCTGATCGATGCGGAGCCGCGGATCCGGGCTCCGGACCGCCCGCGAGCGCTGCCGCACCCGGTGCGTGGCGAGGTGCGTTTCGATGGCGTGACCTTCGCCTACCCGGCGCGGGCGCATCAGCCGGCACTGCGTGGGGTGACCCTTTGTGCGCGCCCCGGCGAGCGACTGGCCCTGGTGGGACCGTCGGGTGCGGGTAAGAGCACGCTGCTGCAGCTGCTGCTGCGCTTTTACGATCCGGATGCCGGTTGCGTGCAGCTCGATGGGGTGGACCTGCGCGACCTGGATCCGGCGGAGCTGCGCCGCTGCACCGGGCTGGTTGCCCAGGAGCCGGTGCTTTTCACCGGGACTGCCGCCGAGAACATCCGCTATGGCCGCCCGGAGGCCGGCGATGCCGAGGTGCGTGCAGCAGCGCACGACGCCAACGCCCTCGGGTTCCTCGAGCGGCTGCCGCAGGGGCTGGATACCGAACTCGGCCCCGGTGGGGTCCAGCTCTCCGGCGGTCAGCGCCAGCGCGTCGCCATCGCCCGCGCCATCCTGCGCGACCCGGCGGTGCTATTGCTCGACGAGGCCACCAGCGCACTGGATGCGGAGAGTGAGCAGGCCGTGCAGCAGGCGCTTGAGCGCCTCATGGCCGGGCGGACGACCCTGGTCATCGCGCACCGGCTGGCCACGGTCGTGGCCGCCGACCGCATCGTGGTCCTGGACCAGGGGCGGGTGGAAGCCCAGGGGACCCACAGCGAGCTGCAGCAGCATAGTCCCCTGTACCGGCGCTTCTGCGCCCTGCAGCTGGGCGGGGCCAAGCCGGCGAAGGCCGACAGCGGAGCCAGCGTGTCATAATGACGCAGACTGGCCAGGAGGTGGTATGAACCGGGTGACCGACGAGCCCATCGCACTCGAGCCGCTGCTCGCCGATACCGCCGACCCCGCGGCCGGCGCCCTGGTGGTTTTCGGCGGGACGGTCCGCGATCACCACGAGGGGCGGCGCGTGGCGGCGATTGCCTACTCGGCGTACCGCCCCATGGCCGAGCGCGTGCTGGCCGAGCTGGAGGCCGAGGTGATCGAGCGCTTTGGTGTCGGGGCTTGTCGCATCGTTCATCGCGTCGGCGAGTTGGCCATCGGTGAGGAGAGCGTCGTCGTCGTGGTTCGAGCTGCCCACCGGGGTGAAGCTTTCGAGGCGGCCCGTTACGCCATCGACACGCTCAAGGTGCGGGCGCCATTCTGGAAGGACGAGCATTATGAGGACGGAACCCGCGCGTATCAGCAGGGGGTGCCGCTGACCCCCCTGACCGGCGCGGATGGGAAAACGACTGCCGGGGGAAAGGTATGACGAATCTCACCCGTGAGGCCGTGGAGCAGGCTCTGCGCCAGGTCCGGGATCACTATCTGGGCACCGATCCGGTCTCGGCCGGCTGCGTTGACGAGATCGCGATCGACGACGAGAGCGTTCGGGTGGTGGTGCAGCTCGGCTACCCGACCGGGGGCTATCGCCAGACGCTGGGCGAGGAGCTGCGTGCCGCCATCGAGCAGGGGACCGGGGCGCAGCAGGTGCAGATCTCGGTGCAGACGCGCATCCACGCCCATGCGGTTCAGCCGGGCGTCAAGGCGCAGGACGAGATCAAGAATATCATCGCCGTCGCCTCCGGAAAGGGCGGTGTGGGCAAGTCGACGGTCACGGCCAATCTGGCCCTCGCGCTGCAGGCCGATGGCGCCCGGGTCGGGGTGCTCGACGCCGACATCTACGGGCCGAGCCAGCCGCGCATGCTCGGTGTGCGTGGCCAGCCGGAGTCCCGGGACGGCAAGCACATGCAGCCGATGCTCGGCCACGGCATCCAGGTGATGTCGGCCGGCTTCCTGGTCGATGAAGAGACCCCGATGATCTGGCGAGGGCCCATGGTGACCCAGGCCCTGGAGCAGCTGCTCACCGAGACGGCCTGGGAGGGGCTTGACTACCTCATCGTGGACATGCCGCCGGGGACCGGGGACATTCAACTCACTCTGGCCCAGAAGGTGCCGGTCAGTGGCGGCGTGATCGTCACCACGCCCCAGGACATCGCGCTGCTCGACGCACGCAAGGGGTTGCGCATGTTCGAGAAGGTGGATGTAGCCGTGCTCGGTATCGTCGAGAACATGAGCACGCACATCTGCTCGAACTGTGGCCATGAGGAGCACATCTTTGGCAGCGGTGGCGGCGCCGCCATGGCCAGCCAGTACGGGGTGCACCTGCTCGGATCGCTGCCGCTGGATATCACCATCCGCGAGCAGTCGGACAGCGGCCACCCCACCGTGGCCGCCGACCCCGACGGCCGGATCGCTACCGATTACCGGCACATGGCGCGCAGCGTCGCGGCCCAGTTGTCGTTGCGCGAGCGCAGTTCCGGCAGCGCCTTTCCCAACATCGTCGTCGGTGATTCCTCCGAGTAGCCAGCGGCCAGCCGGGCGCGTTGTCTAGCGCGCCCGGCTGGTGACGTAGGCGGCGAAGCGATCGAGCAGCGCCGTCGCCTCCGGCGTGGCCGCGACCTGGCGATAGAGCGCGCGCGGGTCGAAGCCCTCCCGGCGCAGATCCGGGCGGCGATGGAAGATGTAGCCGCGGGTGATGGCGGTGTCGAACTCCGGGTGGAACTGGACGCCCCAGGCGTGACGCCCCCAACGGAACGCCTGGTGGGCGTCGTGCTCGTTGGCGGCGAGAACGACGGCGCCCTCGGGCAGTTCCAGCACCGACTCCTCGTGGGTGACGTGGGCTGCGAAGCGCTCCGGCACGGGGGCGAACAGGGGGTCGTCGGCGCACGGTGCCAAGCGCTCGACGCCGACGGTGCCGATCTCGCGGCCGCGTGGGTTGGGGCCGGCGCGGCCGCCGAGGCCGTGGGCCAGCAACTGGTGGCCGTAGCAGATACCGAGGATCGGGATATCTTTGCCGGCGGCTTGCGCGAGCCAGTCGGCGGCGGCTTCGCTCCACGGTTCACGATGCGAGACCATCGCCGGTGAACCAGTGACCACGATACCGGCCGGGTGAGCCGGTTTCGGCAGGGATGCGGGTCCGGCGGTGGCGTCCACGGTGCGCCAGGGAGCACGCCCCAGGCCGGCGCCGATCCAGTCCTCGAAGTCACCCTGCCGGCGCAGTGCAGGGAGGGTGCGTCCGGTCTTGACCACCCAAATGGTTCCGTCGGTGGTGTGCTCATTCGTCATGCCCGAAAGCTCCTTATCGGTCCTCTCCAATCCCGGCGTGGGGTTGCGGAGGATTGTGCTACTGGGCCAGCCGGTTGCGTCCGCCCTTCTTGGCCCGGTAAAGGGCTTGATCGGCGGCCTGTACGACGGCGTCGGCGTCTGTCGCGGTACTGCTGTCGGCGACGCCGATGCTGATGGTGATTTGCGTCTGCTGCCGCCCGCGCTTGATGCCCCGTTTGCGGCTGCCGTGCCGGTCATCGGCCGGCCGGTCGCTACCCCGGAGGCGGAACGGGGTGCTGGCGATCGTCTCGCGCACCGTTTCCAGCGCCTCGACGACCTGCTCCGCGGTGCGCCCCGGGAAGACGACCGCGAACTCCTCGCCACCGTAGCGGAAGGGGTGCCCGCCCGCGCCGACCCGGCCGATGTTTGCCGCCACCCGACGCAGCACCTGGTCCCCGACTTCGTGTCCGTGGGTGTCGTTGAAGGACTTGAAGTGGTCGACGTCGGTCATGGCGATGGCGTAGCTTCCGCTCAGTCCCTGCGTCAGGCTGTCCATGGCGCGCCGGTTCGGTAGGCCGGTGAGCCCGTCGCGGAACGCCATGCGGTGGGCTTCCTGTAAAACGGCGACAAGCAGGAGGAAGAGGGCAACCGCGCCCAGCAGGGTGGGCAGCACCAGCTCGCCGCCCCTTGCAAGGGCCAGTTCCAGGCCGAGGGTGGTGGTCAGCAGCGCGCTGAAAGCGCCCACGTGGGGCGGGGTGGGGTCGAGCAGGGCCCACAGGAGCAGGCTCGCGGCGGCCAGCGCGGCGAGCAGCAGGCCCTGTTCGGGCAGGCTGCTCCAGTCGGCCAAGCCAAGCGGCAGGAAGGTGGTGGCGGCCAGTGCTTCCAGCCAGTCGGGCTGGTAGCGGAACAGGCCGAGGACGAGCAGGGCTTGCAGCGCCAGGGCGGCGCAGCGCCACAGCCCGGCTCGGCTGAGCAGGCCCCGGTCATCGAGCAGGGTCAGGATCAGGAGGTTGATCGGCAGCAGGATGGCGGCCGCCGTGACCCCGTGGGCCGGTGACGGCGCAACGCCGATCCCGCTGATGGCCAGGCTGATGGCGGCGGCCTGCAAGGCCAGGTTGGCGCGCCGGTAGAGCAGGGCCAACACCGCCACCATGCCGCCGGCGATGGCGAGGAACTCGAACGAGTGGGCCTCCAGCAACGCGATCGCCGGGCGCGGGAAGGGGGCGTCAAGCAGGACGATCCAGGCCGCCAGGGCGGCCAGGAACAGCAGGTGAAGCAGCCAGGTCGAGCTGAGCAGGCGTTGCACGGCGGCCATTGCGTCTCCATCCGGGGCGCGCGGCACCGGCGCGCGCAGCTCAGGAATCGTAGCCCCACAGCGAGGCGAGCTGGAAGCGCTGCGCCAGCTGATGGGTGGGCTCCAGTGAGTCGACGTTGGGCATGTCCGGCTGGCTGGTGTCGCGATAGAGCGGTCGTGCCGTGGGCTGGCCGTTGGCCTTGATCAGGACGGCCACGACCGGGTTGGCGCCGCGGTTGCCGCGCTGGATGACGACGCCGCGCTCGCCGCTGTCCAGGGCGACGAAACTGCCTGCCGGATAGATCCCGATGGTCTGGATCAACCCGGAGAGGATGTCGCGGTCGTAGATCCGGCCACTCTGATTCATCAGCTCGAGCAGGGTCTCGCGGACCGCCGTGGCAGGCCGGTAGACACGGTTGCTGATCATCGCCAGATAGGTGTCGGCGATGGTCAGGAGCCGTGCCCCGCGGCAGATTTGAGTACCGTGCAGGCCAGCCGGGTAGCCGCTGCCGTCGAGCCGTTCGTGGTGCTCGGCGACGACCCGGAGCCAGATCGGGTCCTCGACCCCGGCTGCCGACAGGCGTTCCACCGAGCGCAACGGGTGCTCTTCCAGGTCCCTGCGCTGGGCGTCGTCGAGTGGTGCACTCTGGCGATCAAGGCCATCCTGCGTCTCGAGCATACCGATGTTCGCCGAGAGGGCGGCGAGGACGATGGAACGCCGCTCGCTGTCCGGGATGTCCAACTGGCTGCCAACGACATCGCAAAGGATCGCCTGGCGGATCGGGTGGCGGATCGAGTAGGCGAACGCCTCATCGAGGTGGGCAGCCCCGATGGCCGCATCGGCGTCGCGCTCGACCAGGTCGCCGATACGGCTGGCGAGGTGGTCGAGGCGACGCAGGAAGCGGTCGTTATCCTCGCCCAGCCACTTGAAGGTCTCCTGCAGCGCGCGGGAGATCTGATAGATCAGGTCGAAGGGGTTGCGGAAAGCGGCCAAGGCGAGCTCGCGCCGCCGCGAGACCCCGCCGGTCTCTTGACGCCAGGCGGCCACGTGGTAGGGCGTCCGGCCGATCTGCAGGAGCCGCTCCAGCTGCTCGCGGGAGCGCAGAATCGAGCCGCGCCGCAGCAGTAGGTGCCCGTAGGCGTCCTCGATGTCGTAGGGCACGGGCTTTCCGAGCGCCAGGTCGTCGGCTTGAACGGTGGCCCGCTTGGTGGGGATGGCCCGCTGGTTCATGGTCTCAGGCTCGTTGTCCGGCTCCGACCATTCTACCAGCCTATGCGTGGGTATACGCCCGCGGAACGAACCGGCCCTGGGCGGGGCTGTGCGAGACTCCATGGAGGAACGGTGTTTTTGGAGGCGTTGATTCTTGTCGTCATGCTGGGGGGCATGCTGCTGATCGTCGGCTACACGGTGGTCACGGGCATCTCGCCGCTGCCCTCCACACGTCTGGGGCAGGAGTTGGTGATTGCTGCGCTACCGGCCGAGCTCGAGGGAACGGTGATCGAGGCTGGCTCTGGATGGGGCGGGCTGGCCCGGGCGGTGGGGCGACGGTGCCCGCGGGCCCGGGTGATCGGGTACGAGCTCTCGCCGCTGCCGTGGTTGTTCGCCTGCCTGCTGCAGTGGATCCGGCCGGTGCCCAATGTCGAATTCCGGCGCCGCGACCTGCGCCAGGTGTCCTTCCGTGATGCCCGTGCGGTGGTTTGCTATCTGCACCTTGAGGCGATTCGCGAGCTCGAGCCGCGATGGCGCCGGGAGTTGCCCGCCGGGGCGCTGGTGGTGAGCAACACGTTCCGCATCCCGGGCTGGCAACCGTGCGCCGTGCACCGGCCGCCCGTGCGCCTGGACGCCCCGGTCTATCTCTACCGGATTCCGCGGGCCTGTCGCGCTCGTTTGGACGTGTGCGGCTAGCTCAGCGGTGGCCGTGGCGCTGTCTGATCGCCTCGATCTCGGCGCCCCGGCGCAGGAAAGCCTCCACGCACTCCCCGCACAGCTTGCCCGCCTTTGCCTCGGCTCGCAGGGTCTCGGCAGCCTCGGCGAAACCCCAAGGCCGTTTGTAGGGACGCTCGCTGGTCAGGGCGTCGAAGACGTCGGCGACGGCCACAATGCGCCCCTCCAGCGGGATCTGCTCGCCGCTTGCACCGGTCGGATACCCGCTGCCGTCAAGGCGCTCGTGGTGGTAGGCGACGATGTTGCGCATGATGGCCGCCCGCCGGTCCTCGCTCAGCCCCAGCTCCTCGGTCATCGCCAGCACCATGGCCACGCCGCGGCTGACGTGCTCGCGCATCTGCGCGAACTCCTCGTCGGTGAGCCGGCCGGGCTTGAGCAGGATGCCGTCGGGGACGGCTATCTTGCCCACGTCATGCACCGGGGCGAACTGATAGACCATCTCGATGTATTCGTCGCCGAGACCGTGAGCTGCGGCCAGCTCCAGAGCGATCAGTCGGCTGTACTCCGCCATCCGGGCGAGGTGGCCACCGGTCTCGTCGTCCCGCGCACGGCCGAAGGCCATGGCCGTGCGCGCCGCGCCGCGCAGGGTCTGCGTGGTGCGGATGGAGGTGATGGCGAGCAAGCGGGCCAGGTCGATGTAAGGCGCCAGCCGCTCGACGACGGCCTCCGAGAAGTAGCCCGGCCGCCGGGAGTTGAGGAACAGGAAGCCGAAGAAATTCTCGTCGTGCTGCAGCGGCAGGATCATCCCGGCGCGCAACCCGCTCTCGCGGATGCTGACGGTGTGCGGTTTCGGGCTGGGGTGTTCCCGGTAGTCGTCGATGATGCGCACCTGCGGCGCCTCGGCCAGGGCGCGCAGGGTGGGGGCCTCGCCTAGCCGGGTCTCGTAGTGATCCAGGGGGCTGGGAGCATCGCCGCCGGCGCCGTAGGTCTTGAGACGGTTGGCGTCCGGTTCGTAGATGGCGACGGCGATGCGGTGGATTGCGCCGCCGGGCAGCGCTTGGTTGATATGGCAGCGCAGGCGTTCAAAGCGCTCGCTAAGGCGCAGGTGCGGTTCCTGGTCGCTCAGCGGCAGGGTATCCAGCGCGTCGGTGACTATGTCACCCGCCTGGGGGCAGGGTGAATTCGCGTCTGTGCCCATGACATCTCCGTCGGGGGGTCGGGAGGGGTCGCGGGCGTCCATACCCTTCTTTGATACGGCGCAATTGTGCCATAAAGTTCGAGGTTGTGGCCATCGGCCCGGCTGGGCGCCCGATCGGGCCGCGTTGACAGCTGCCCCGAGCCGGCCGTAGAGTCCAGCCTCCCCAGGTGACCTGGCAGTTACCATCGCTGCCGGGGCCGTTCCCCGCCGCGTGGTCCGCCCGACAGCGCCGGGGACGGTCGGGAAGTCGGTGCGCACTGCGGCCCGGGCGGGCGCAGGCAAGGCCGACGCTGTCCCCGCAACGGTAGGCGAGAGTGGGCGCTGCATCGCCACTGCATCCACGGTGTCCCTGGCACCCGGTGCGGGAAGGCGCGGCGCCCGGGGTTCGACCCCGCTCGCGAGCCCGGAGACCGGTCTGGGGGTCGCAGCCACACGGCGGGGAACCGTGCGTGGCGGTGACGGTAGCTTCAGCCGCGCCCTGTCCCAGCGCCACGGCGTGCCCGTTTCCGACCCGCTCCCCGCATGGCGTACTGGATCCAGTGACTGGAGGAGCCATGCACCGCAATCCATGCATCGCCCTCGTGGCCGGGGTCGGCCTTATCCTCGGCGGGTGTGGGGATGCCCTCGACGATGATCCGGATGGAGGGGGTGTCCGGGAAACCCGTGAGGTTGAGGATATGCTCGGCCGCAGCGTGGAGGTCCCGGAATCGGCCGAGCGGATCGCCACGGTCAATGTCGACGCCTTCCGCATGGCGCTCCACCTGGGGGTTGAGGAGCGCCTGGTGGGCATCCCGAGCGATATGTACGGCTCGCGTTTCTCCGAGGCGAAGCCCATCGAGGTCGAGGCCTTCGGGCGCCTTGACGAGGTGGCCATGGTCGGCGGCGGCCAGCCCGGTTCGGAGTTCAGTGCCGAGCGGGTGCTCGCCACGGAGCCGGATCTGTTTATCTACTGGGCCTTCAGCCGCGGTGATGACGATCAGGCGATGGCCGAACAGGCAGAACGCTACGAGCAACAGCTGGGCGTGCCGGTGGTGGCGCTGAACACCCTGGGCCGGGAGCGGGCGTCGCAGGAGGCCGTCGAGGAGCAGATCGAACAGGCCTACCGGCTCCTCGGCGAAGTGTCCGGTCGCGAGGAGCGGGCCGAAGAGCTGCTCGATTTCTACCACGCCACGGTCTCCGCCGTGCAGCAGCGGGTCGCTGGCGAGCAGCCGCCTCGGGTCTATCTGGCCCACCGGCGCAATCTCTACAACCACGTCTCCTTCTACTTCCCCGTCGAGCTGCTCGGTGCCGAGATGGTCACTGCCGGCCGTGCCGGCGACGATGGCGAGGTCAGTGCCGAGGAGCTGCTGAGCTGGGATCCCCAGCATATCCTCCTCCACACACCGTCCCGAGCGAGTCGCGTGGAACGCGCCGAGGTGCTCGACGATGAGCGCTTGTCCGGTGTAGCAGCCATCGAGGCGGAGCGTATCCACCGCTTCAAGGGCACCTACATGGGCTGGGACCTGGCGACGGGGTTGATCGATCTGGTGCACATGGCTCGCGTCCTCTACCCGGAGGCCATGGCAGGCGTCGATCTCCGCGACCGCGGCGAGGAGATTCTGGAGGTCTTCTACGGCGACCCCGGTCTCTACGACCGGCTCATGGAGCTCAGCAGCCTCGAGGATGGCTGAGTTGACCGTCGGCACCCCCGTCCGGCCGGCGCCACCGCGGGGCCTCATTGACGACTACACGCGCGCGATCCGGGCCAAGACGCTGGTGCTGCTCGGCCTGGCGGCAGCCCTGGTGGCTACGGCGGGCTTTGGCTTGGCGCTGGGCCCGATGGGCATCCCGCTGAGCGAGGTGGTGCAGGCGCTGGTGGCTCGCCCGCTCGGGGCGTCGTGGGTCAGCGCGCAGACCGAGAACGTGGTCTGGAACATCCGCCTGCCGCGCCTGGCTACCGCGATGGTGGCCGGCATGGGGCTGGCGCTCGGTGGCGTCATCCTGCAGAGCCTGCTGCGCAATCCTATGGCTTCGCCGTTCACCCTGGGGATCGCCTCGGGAGCCTCGCTGGGGGCGGCGCTGGCGATCATTTTCGGCTTCTCGGCCTTCGGTGTTTACGGCATCGTCGGCAACGCCTTCCTCTTCGCCATGGCGGTGTCCCTGCTCATCCTGCTCATCGGGCAGTGGAAGGGGGCGACGCCGATGAGCCTGATCCTCGCCGGCATCGCTCTGATGTACTTCTTCGGGGCGACCACGACGCTGCTGATCTACTTCGCTGATGCCGACGCCACCCGAGAGGTCATGTTCTGGAGCGTGGGCAGCCTCAGCCGCGCCGACTGGGAGAGCTTCGTATTCATCAGTGCGGCGCTGGTGGCGACTCTGCCGGTCTTCCTCTGGAAAAGCGGCGATCTGAACCGGTTGCTGCTCGGTGACGAGACCGCCACCAGCTTGGGGATCGCGGTCGGTCCGCTGCGCATCGGCCTGATGTTCCTGGTCGCCCTGTTGGTCGCGGTCACCGTGGCGTTCACCGGCGGGATCGGCTTCCTCGGTCTGGTGGCGCCGCACCTAGCGCGGCTTTTGATCGGCTCGGATCACCGCTTCCTGATCCCGGCCACTGCCCTGATTGGCGCCCTGCTGCTGACGCTGGCGGATCTGGTATCGCTGCACGCCTTCGAATCGGTGGTGTTGCCCGTGGGTGTGGTCACGGCGTTCATCGGTTCGCCGCTGTTCATCTATCTGATCCTGCGCCGCCGCGAGACGGGAGGGGGGGCGTGACGGCGACCGGGATCGAACTGCTCGGCGTGCGCTACGCCTATCGGCGCACCGAGGTGCTTCGCGGTGTCGACGCACGCGTGGAAGCCGGCGAGGTGGTCGCCCTGATCGGGCCCAACGGCTCTGGCAAGAGCACGCTGCTCAAGTGCATCACCGGCATCCTGCGTCCGCGCCACGGGACCCTCACCATCGCCGGTGAGCCGGTGCAGGGGCAGCGGCAGGCGCGCATCGCCCGCCGGCTCTCCTACGTGGCGCAGACCGCCGATGCCGTCTACCCGCTGACCGTGCTCGAAAGTGTACTGCTCGGTCTGCGTCGGGCGAGCTGGCGGCACGATCCGGCGGACCTCGCCCGCGCCGAGGCTGTGCTCAAGCGTCTGGGTATGGCGGATTTGGCGCAGGCGCCGCTGACCGAGATCAGCGGCGGGCAGCGGCAAAAAGCGGCCATCGCCCGGGCGCTGGTCCGGCAGACGCCGTTCCTGCTGCTCGACGAGCCAACCAACCATCTGGACATGAAGCACAAGCGCGATGCCATCGAGATCCTGACCGCGTGCGCCCGGGAACAGGGGCAGGGCGTGCTGGTCGTGCTCCACGATATCAACATCGCCGTGCAACTGGCTGACCGCATCGTGCTGCTGCGCGATGGCCGGGTCATGGCCGACGGACCGCCGCAGGCGGTGATCGACACGCCGACCATCCGTGCCGCCTATGACGTGGATGTCCGCGTTGTCGAGCACCAGCAGGCGCCCTTCGTGGTCGGCTACCGATTGCAGCAGAGAGGGGGTGTGCATGACGGGTGAGGTCTGGTTCGTGGGGGCGGGGCCCGGGGCGGCCGATCTGATCACGGTCCGCGGGCGGGATCGTGTCGCGGCGGCGGACGCCGTGCTCTACGCCGGCTCGCTGGTACCCGCCGGGGTGCTGGAATGGGCGCCGCCCCACTGTGAGGTCGCCGACTCCAAGGGCATGACCCTGGAGGAGATCCAGGGCTGGCTGCTCGAGCGCGCCCGGGCCGGACGCCGCGTGGTGCGGTTGCAGCCCGGCGATCCGGGGCTCTACGGCGCTTTCGTGGAGATCGTGCGTCCGCTGGATGCGGCTGGCATCCCGGTCCACCTGGTCCCGGGGGTGACCTCGGCGATGGCTGCCGCGGCGGCCGCCGGCGAGAGCCTGACCCTGCCCGAGGGGACTCAGACCGTGATCTTCACCCGGGTGGAGGGGCGTACCCCCATGCCGGCCGGCGAGCAGCTCGCCGACCTGGCCCGCCACGGCAGCACCCTGTGCATCTATCTCTCGATCACCCTGCTGGAGCGCCTGGCGGACGCCCTCTGCCGGGGTGGCTGGGAAGAGGATGCCCCGGTGGTGGTGGTCCACCGCGCCTCCTGGCCCGGGGTGGAGCAGGTGCTGCGCACCTGCATCCGCGATCTCGCCGAAGACTGCCGCGCCGCCGGGCTCAATAGCCAGACGATGATCCTGGTTGGACCGGCGCTGGGGGCGCGGCAGGCGGCGCCGGCGGCGCGCTCGCGGCTCTACGATCCGGACTTCGCGCACCGTTTCCGCCGCCCTGAAAGCTGAGGACGTTTCTGAATGAGTGATTGTATCCTTCTGATCGGGCATGGATCACGCCAAGAGGACGGCAATGAGGAGATCCGCCGGTTCGCCGGGATGCTGGCCGAGCGCTATCCGGACTGGCGACTGGAGACCTGCTTCATCGAGTTCGCCGATCCGCTGCTTAGCGAGGGCCTGGATCGCGCCGCGGCCCGTGCCGAGCGCGTCATTGCCGTGCCGCTGATCCTCAATGCCGCCGGGCACGTGAAACTCGAGGTGCCCGAGCAGGTCGATGCGGCTCGAGAGCGGCACCCCGGCGTCGATTTCCGCCTGGCACGCCACCTGGGAGTCAGTGAATCGTCGCTGGGTCTGGTCGAGCGGCGTCTGCGCGATGCCATGCAGGCCCTGCACGTCCCCGATCCGCGGACCACCGGCGTCATCCTGCTCGGTCGGGGGTCCTCGGACCGCACCGCCAACGGGGAGCTCGCGCGGTTGGGGCGGTGGCTCTACGAGGGTGGCGAGCATGACCTGGTCGATATCGCCTTCACTGGCGTGACGCACCCGCGCCTGGAGGCGGTGGTGCAGCGCCACCACCTGCTGGGCGCGACGCAACAGGTGATCCTGCCGTACTACCTGTTCACCGGACGGTTGATCGAGCGCATCGAGCAACAGGTGGAGCGGCTGCGCATCCAGTATCCCCGGACGGTCTTCGCCCTGGCGGATTATCTCGGTTTCGAGCCGGAAGTCTTCGATCTGATCGCCCACCGGGTGGAGGAGGCGCGGACCGGGCAGGCCATGCTCGAGTGCGACGGCTGTCCGCACCGGGCCGCGGCCGGTCATCACCACCATCATCACCACCACTGAGGGTGCCGCAATGTCCCGTGAGCCGTCCGTGACCGAGCAGCAGACCGCCTCCGGGCGGCGTATCGAGGAGTGCTCCTTCGCCCGTGTTGATGCCGAGGCCGGAGATCGCAGCGCCTACGACACCGCACAGTGGCCGGTAGTCCGGCGCATGATCCACGCCACGGCGGATTTTGATTTCAACGGTGTGACCCGCTTCCATCCCCAGGCGGTGGCAGCCGGGGTGGCGGCGATCCGCTCCGGGGCGCCGGTGTTCGTCGATGTCGAGATGATCCGGGTCGGCCTCTCGGCGGCACGCCTGCGCTATTTCGGGGTCGAGGCCCACTGCTTGATGAACGACCCGCAAGCGGCGGAGCGTGCCGAGCGCGCCGGGACGACACGGGCCGAGCAGGCCGTCGCCCTGGCCGCCGAGCAGGGGCGGCTCGACGGCGCCATGGTCGCCGTGGGCAACGCCCCGACCGCCCTGCGGGCGATCCTCGCGCGCATCGAGCGTGGCGAGGTGGCGCCGCGACTGCTGATCGCCATGCCGGTGGGATTTGTCGCCGCCGCCGAGTCCAGCGACGAGGCTATGGCGCAACAGCGGGTGCCGTGGATTGCCACGGCCGGGCGCAAGGGCGGGACGCCGGCGGTGGTGGCCTGCCTCCACGCCCTGCTTGGCCTGGCCGGGGAGGCCGGCGCGTGAGCCCCGTGTGCACCATCGTCGGCGTGCTGGATGACGGCCCCGAAGCGCTGGCGCCTGCTGCCCGCGATGCGATCGCCGGGGCGGATCTGCTCATCGGCGGGCGGCGCGTTCTCGAAACCTGTGCGCCCCTGGCCCCCGGGGCGGAGCGCCGGGATCTGACCGGCAGCGTGGCGCAAGTTCCGGCCTGGATCGAGGCCGCGGCGGCGCAGCGGCGGCACGTGGTGGTTCTTGCCAGTGGCGACCCGCTCTGCCACGGCATTGGCGAGCGCGTCACCGCGAGCCTCGGTGCCGCGCGCTGCCGGGTACTGCCGGCCCCGTCGCTGGTTCAGCTGGCCTGTGCCCGGCTCGGTTGGCCGGTGGCGCAGACCGCCATCGCCTCGGTGCACGGCCGCGCGGCCGATGACTGGTCGGCGCAGGCGGCGTCGCCCGAGCACCCGATGAGCGGGGTGCTGCGTGCCCTGGATGATCACGAGCGCGTGGCGGTCTACACCACCGGTGAGAATGGCGCCGACTGGCTGGCCCGGCAGCTGCAGGCGGTCGGCTACAGCGATGAAGAACTGGAGGTGGCCGTAGTGGCGCGCATCGGGCGGGAGGATGAACAGCTCCATCCGCCGGCGCCGCTCGGCAGCGCTGCGGCGCACCGGTATGCGCAGCCCCATGTGGCGCTGGTGCGGCGCCGTACGGCGGCACTGGCCTGGCCATTCGCCGGGGCCGATGCATCGTTTGCCCAGCGTCGCCCGCAGCGCGGCCTGATCACCAAGCGGGAGGTCCGGGCGGTTGCCCTGGCCAGTCTGGCGCTGACCGCCGAGAGCCGGGTCTGGGATATCGGGACCGGTTCCGGGGCGGTGGCCCTCGAGGCCGCGAGGCTCTGCCCGCGGGGGCATGTCTGGGCCATGGAGCGCCGCCTCGAGGATCTCGCCATCGCCGAGGAGAATCGGCGCCGGCGTCGGGCGGGGAATGTCACGCTCCATCACGGCCGGGCTCCGCAGGGGCTGGAACAATGGCCGGATCCGGACGCGGTGTTCATCGGTGGCTCCGGCGGAGCACTGGGCACGTTGATCGACCACTGCCTGGAGCGACTGCGTCCGGGCGGGCGGCTGGTGATCAACGTGGTGACCCTGGAGAATCTCCAACAGGCCATGGCCCGGCTCGATGCCGCCGCGGCCCAGGGGACCGTGCAGTGGGAGGCGGTGCAGCTGCAGGCCAGCCGCAGTGGTGAGCTGGCCGGGATGCGCACTTTCCGCGCGGAGAACCCGGTCTGGGTACTCACGGCGAACAAGACGGAGACAGCATGACGACAGCCTCGGGAAGGTTGATCGGGGTTTCGCTGGGCCCCGGGGATCCCGGATGGATCACGCGCCGGGCCTGGCAGGTCCTGCAGGGAGATGCGCGCTGGGCGTATCCGGTGCGGGCCCAAGGGCAGCGCAGCTACGCGCTGGATATCGTCGAGCGCGGCGGGCTGGTGGCACCGGACGATGCCATGCCCCTGGTCTTCCCGATGACCCACGACCCGGGGACGCTGGCGCTGCACTGGGGGCGGGCGGCGACGACCGTGGCCACGACCCTGGCGCAGGGGCGGGATGTGGCCTTCCTGGTCGAGGGCGATGCCTCGACCTACGCCACCTTCGGGCACCTGGCCCGTACCGTGCTCGCCGAGGAGCCCGGTGCCGGAGTGGAGACCATCCCGGGGGTGGCCTCCTTCCTGGCGGCCCCGGCGCGCGTCGGCTGGCCGTTGGCCAGCCAGGGCGACGCGCTGGCGGTGCTCCCGGGGGGGTACGGGATGGAGACCGTGGAACGACTGTTGCCGGAGGTGGATACGCTGGTGCTGCTCAAGGTCAAGCCCTTGCTCGACCCGCTGGTCGAGCTGCTCGAGCGGCGCGGGTTGAGCGACGCCAGCGTCTTCGTCGAGCGCGTCGGCACCCCGCAGGAGCGGGTGGTTACGGAGATCACCGGGCTGCGCGGCGAGACGGTTCATTACCTCTCGCTGCTGATGGTCTGCAAGGGCCGCTCCGGCGCGCCCTCCGGAGGAGGCGAGGGCGTTTGAGCGAGGCGGGTGCAGGGCTGTTGCTGGTGGTGGTCAGCCGTGGCGGTGCCGCCGGTGCGGCGCGCCTGGCGGTGCTCTGGCCCGGGGCGGAAATCCTGGTCACCGAGCGGGTCGCGCCACTGCTGGCCGACCACGGCGAGCGCTGCACGCCGGTGGCATCCGGGGCACTCGCGGAGGCCCTGGGGGAGCGTCTCCGCTCCCCCCTCGAACAGGTTATCTGCTTCGCCTCGGTGGGTGCCTGTGTGCGCCTGCTCGCCCCGTATCTGGTCGATAAGACCCGTGACCCCGGGGTGGTCAGCGTGGATGATTCGGCGCATTTCGCGGTGGCGGTGCTCGGCGGCCACCTGGGCGGGGCCAATGCCTGGGCGCAGCGCGTCGCCCGGGAACTCGGCGCCACTCCCGTGGTGACCACGGCCTCGGACCGACGCGGGTTGCCTGCGGTGGACCTGCTCGGCCGGGAGCAGGGCTGGCGGGTGGTGGCGTCCACTGCAGCCCTACGTCGGGCCGCGGCGGCGCTGCTTCACGGTGAGCCGGTCGCGCTGATCGAGGAGGCCGACACCTGGCGCCCGGCAACCCCACCACCGGCGAACCTGTACCGCTTCACCAAGTCCGATGCCCTGGACCCGGGGGCCTACAGTGCCGTGCTCTGGGTCCGCGACGAGGCGCCGTCCGCCGATTGGCAGGCACGCCTGGGCGATCGGCTGGTACGCTACCGAACCGCGCGCCGGGGTCCGTAATGCCGCGTGTGGTGTTGGGGATTGGCTGTGACCGCGGTGCGGCGGAGGAGACGGTGGCCGCGGCGGTGGCCGCGGCACTGGCCGAGGCTGGGCTGTGCAACGCGGACGTGGTTGCGGTGGCGAGTATCGACCTCAAGCGCGATGAACCGGCGCTGCACGCCCTGGCGCGGGCCCACGGCTGGCCCCTGGTTTTCTATCCGGCGACGCAACTGGCCGCGATCCCGGTGCCGCACCCCTCTGAGGTGGTGCGCCGGCACACCGGGACGCCGGCGGTCGCCGAAGCGGCGGCGCTGTGCCGGGCCGATGCCGACAGCGCCGATCTGATCATCGAGAAACGCCGCTGGCGGGGCGGCGACGGACGCAACGCCACGGTATCGATAGCGAGGCTGAACGCATGACAGGCGATGTTCCCCCTCCGGGGCAGATCCTTCTGGTGGGGATCGGCCCGGGTGACCCGGCGCACATGACTGCGCGGGCCCGAGAGGCGATCGCCGAGGCCGAGGTGGTCATCGGTTACCAGACGTACCTCAAGCTGATCCCGGAGCTGCTGGAAGGTAAGACAGTGATCGGCAAGGCCATGACCGAGGAGCTTGACCGGGTCGAGGCAGCCTGGCAAGCGGCCCGGGCCGGGCAGGTGGTGGCCCTGGTCTCTTCCGGCGATCCCGGGGTCTACGGCATGGCAGGGCCGACCTACGAGTTCCTGCTTCAACAGGGCTGGCAGGGGGGCGCCGGGGAGGTTCAGGTGGAGGTGGTGCCGGGGACCTCGGCGCTGTCCTCCTGCGCTGCCCTGGTCGGTGCCCCCCTGACCCACGATTTCTGCACCATTTCGCTCTCGGACCTGCTCACGCCCTGGCCGGTGATCGCGCGCAGGCTGGAGGCCGCCGGGCGCGGTGACTTCGTCACCGTCCTCTACAATCCGGCGAGCAAACGCCGCCAGGCGCACATCGCCCGGGCGCAGGAGATCCTGCTGCGCTATCGCGATCCGAAGACTCCGGTGGCGGTGGTCCGCTCGGCCTACCGCGAGCGCCAGCAGGTCCAGCACCTGCCCCTAGAGCAGCTCCACCAGGCCGAGCCGAGTATGCTCAGCACGGTGATCATCGGCAACCGCTCGACCCGGTTCGAGCACGGCCGGATGGTGACCCCGCGGGGCTACACCGCCAAGTACGCTGAGGCTGGCACGCCCGTGCCCGGTGAGCAGCGCGGGCAATCGCTGAGTCTGGGGCTGGAGGGCTGGCCGGTGGTCCTGCGTCAGTGGTTGCGCGAGCAGCAGACGCCAAGCCTGGAGGCCGCGGCGGCGCATTTCGACGTCGGTTGGGCCGAGGCGTTGGCCGCCGTTGCGGACGACGTGGCGGAGCCGGATACGCCGTTCATGACCAGCCGGATCGAGGTGACGGACCTGCCGCGTCACCTGGAGGAGTGCCGCGAGTGGCCGCGGATCCGGGCCGTCGTGCGCGGGCCGGCCGGAACGCGCATGGTTTGTTCGGTGGCTGGTGCGGGGCTCTACTACGACGGTGAGACGCTGGTCCTCGGTGCCGGAGGCGGCCGGGTCGAACTCGACTGGCAGCGCGTGGCCGCGGCCTGGGCGCTGGCCGGTACCTGCCAGCTCTGCAGCCTGGAGCTGGTGGATGAACGCGGTCGGGGCCTGCTTTCGCTGCAGCGTGTTACCGGCAGGAACCCGGCCGGGGACGCATCGGGGCGTGCGGGCTGAGTCTATGCACCACTATCCGATCTTCCTCAAGCTTGACGGGTGTCGCTGCCTGGTGGTCGGCGGCGGCGAAGCCGCGGCCCGACGCGCCGGTGATCTGCTGCGGGCCGGCGCCCGCGTGGAGCTGATCGCGCCGGAGCTGGGTGCGCCGTGTGAGCGCCTGCTGGAGAACGCTACCGGCGAACTCCACCACCGCGCCGAGGGGTTCGCCCCGGGCATGGAAGAAGGCGCAGCACTGGTGGTGGGGGCCACCGGGGACGAGGCCACCGACCGCACCATCTATCACGCCTGCCGCGTCCGGGGGATCCCGGTCAATGTAGCCGGACGCCCTTCATTGAGCACCTACATAACACCTGTGCAGGTCGATCGTTCGCCCCTGCAACTGGCGGTCTCTAGCGGCGGCGCCGCCCCCGTGCTGGCTCGACAGATCGCCAGCCGGCTGGAGACCCTGCTGCCGGCGGCCTACGGTCGGCTGGCGCGCCTGGCTGGCCGGATGCGCGAGCGGGTGCGTGTGGCCTTGCCGGACAAGGACTGGCGGTTGCGGTTCTGGGAGCAGATCTTTGATGGTGCCGCCGCGGAATCGGTGCTTGCCGGTCGCGAGGCCGAGGGGGAGGCCGAGCTGTTGCGGCTGCTCGAGGAGGAGCGGGCGCGGCCGGCCCCGCGTGGGGAGGTCTTTCTGGTCGGGGCTGGCCCCGGGGATCCCGATCTGCTGACCTTCCGCGCGCTGCGGCTCATGCAGCGGGCGGACGTGGTGCTCTACGACCGCCTGGCGGCGCCGGCCCTGCTGGATCTCGTGCGCAAGGAGGCCGAGCGGATCCCGGTGGGCAAACGACGGGGGCGGCATACGCTGCCACAAGAGCGGATCAACGAACGGCTGATCGATCTGGCCCGCTCCGGCAAGCGGGTGCTCCGGCTCAAGGGCGGTGATCCGTTCCTCTTCGGCCGCGGCGGTGAGGAGATCGAGGGCCTGATCGAGCACGACATCCCCTTCCAGGTGGTGCCGGGCATCAGTGCTGCCCAGGGGGCGGCGAGTTACGCCGGCATCCCACTGACCCATCGGGACTACGCCCAGACCTGCCGCCTGCTCACCGGCCACCGGCGTGCCGGGCACCCGCAGATGAGGGCCCACGCGCCCTATCGCGAGGACGAAACGCTGATCATCTACATGGGCCTGGTCAACCTCGAGGCGGTTTGCGAACAACTACGCGAATGTGGGCTCCCGCCCGAGCATCCGGCCGCTGTGGTCGCCCAGGCGACGACACCGCAGCAGCGGGTGGTTCTGGGCAATCTCCGGACGCTGGCACAGCGGGTCCGCTCCGAGCGGCTAGAGAGTCCAGCGTTGGTGGTGGTCGGGCCGACGGTGCAGCTGCATCCGCGCCTGGGCTGGTACCGCGGCGAGGCCGAGGAGCGCGATGCGGCGGCGAGTATCGACCCCTGCTGGACGGGCGGGCTGAACGGCTAATCCGGTGAGGACCTCATGAGCGAGGAGGAGCAAGATTTGGCTCTGCCCATCGACCCGCTGCGTCCGTCGTTCACCCGGGCGCTGGAGCAGGGCCACTGCGTGGTGGCGGCCGCAACCGGCTCCGGCAAGTCCACTCGGCTGCCGGTCTGGGCGGCGGAGGCCGGCGGTCCGGTGCTGGTCGTCCAGCCCCGCCGCGTGGCGGCGACCAGCCTGGCCGATTTCGTGGCCGCACAAATGGCGACGGAATCGGGAGAGCGCGTGGGCTATGCCGTCCGCCTGGAGCGCCGCTACTCGCAGCGGACCCGCATCCTGTTCGTTACCCCCGGCGTGGCCCTGCGCTGGCGGGCCGAGGGGCGGCTGGCCGAGTTCACGACGGTGATCCTCGACGAGTTCCACGAGCGGCGCTGGGACACCGACCTGCTCCTGGCGTTGCTGCGCGCCGATGCCGCTCAGCACCTGGTGATCACCTCCGCAACCGTGGACGGGGAGCGACTGGCCAAGGAGCTGGGTGGCACGTACCTGGAGACGCCGGGCCGGGGGTATCCGGTGGGTGAATGCCACCTGGGCGAGCAGCCCCGGACCATGCCGCAGCGCAGAGATCTCGGCAAGCGCCTGGCCGAGGCGATCCGGCGGGCGCTGGACGAGACGGCCGGGGACGTGCTCGCCTTCCTGCCCGGACAGGGTGAGATCGAGGAGGCGCGCCGGGCGCTCTCCGGGGTGGAAGCCGAGGTGATCCGGCTCCACGGCGGGGTCCGGCTGTCCGAGCAGCGCCGGGCGCTGGAGCCGGGAACGACGCGTCGCGTGGTACTGGCCACCAATATCGCCGAGACCTCGCTGACCGTACCTGGGATTACCGCGGTGGTGGACAGCGGCCTGGAACGGCGGACCTTGCGCCGCAACGGCCGGACGGTTCTCTCGCTGCAACCGATCTCGCGGGCGAGCGCGGCGCAGCGCGCGGGGCGCGCCGGCCGTCTGCAGCCGGGCACCTGCTATCGACTGTGGGGGCATGCCGCACCGCTGCCCGAGCATGCTCCGCCGGAGGTGTTGCGCGAGGATCTGACCGAACTGGTGCTTGCGGGAGCCTGTGCCGGTTATCGGATCCCCGATCTGCCCTTCGTGGACACGCCCCGGGCCGAGAGCCTGGAGCAGGCTGAGGGGCTGCTCCAGGCGATGGGGGCTCTGGATGCCTCTGGGGGCATCACCCCGCGGGGGCAACGGCTGTTCCGCATGCCCGTCGATCCGGAGCTGGCCCATCTCGTGCTTGCCATGCCCGACGCCGAGACCGGTGGCTTGATGGCCGACTGGATTGCCGGGCTGGCGGTGGGGGATCGCTGGCTGCAGGTCCGCGGCGATCCCGACGAACGCGAGCAGCTGGCCGGGTTGCTTGGGCAGCGCTGCGATGCCCGGTTACGCGTGGCGGCGCTGCGCTGTGAGCGTCTCCCCGGTGTGCAGGTCGATGCGCGGGCGTGGGAGGAAGCGCGACGGCTGGCAGGTCAGCTGCGCGAATTGCTCGATCTACCGATACTGCCGCGGCCTGAGGCGAGGCCGAGGGAGGTGGGCGTACCGGGCGTCGACCGCGCACGGGTCGAGCGGGCCCTGACCGCCGCCGCCCGGGCGATGCCGACCTGGCTCTATGTGCGTCGGCAGCGAAGGCGGCAGGCGCTCGGCAATGGCGCCGGCGACGAGGTGGTGCTCGGCGAGTACTCTTGGTTCCCGGAGGAGGCCGAGGCGGCGCTGGTCCTCAGTGCGCACAGTGTCCCCGGTCGCGGCACGCGGCAGACCATCAGCGTGGCCACGGCGCTGGCGCCGTTGCCGCTGCCATGCGTCATTGCCAGTGGCGCCTGCAGCGAGGGGATCAGCGAGCCGGCATGGACTGGGGAGCGACTGACTGCCCGCCGCGAGTGGCTTTTTGCCGGGCGCTGCATCGGGTGCGAGGAAGTGGAGCCGGAGGGAGCCGCGGCGCGCGAGGCAGCGGCCGACCTGATCCTGGAGGACGCGCTGCTGGCGCCGGCCGGTGGTCGGCTTCGTGACGATCTGGAGGCGTGGGCCCTGTATGTCGCTCTGGGGTATGCCGAGGGCGCTGTTCCAGAGCCGCGGCCGTGGCTGCTGGAGCAGCTCGAGCGCCTGGGCGTGGAGCGGGGTGAGGATCTCGCGCTGCTCGAGCCCGGGGACCTGCGTTTCCCGGGGATTCCGGAGTGGCAGCGATCCGACTTCGATGAGCGCTATCCGCGCCGGCTCCAACTCCCCGATCTCGAATTGCGTATCCACTACCACGTCCGGCGCCGGGAGGTGGTCGCTGAGAAGGTCGGCGGCATCCGCCGCACCGATCCGAAGCGCTGGGAACTACCGGCCTGGCCGGGCTGGCGGGTCCGCTTCCAGCGGGCCAGTCGGGTCGTCGACATTCGGTAGGAGTGATGACGGAACAGACCGATGTGATCGTGATCGGTGCCGGTGCCGCCGGGCTGATGTGTGCCGCCACCGCCGCCGGGCGGGGCCGGCGGGTGGTGGTGCTCGATCACGCTCGCAAACCGGGACGCAAGATCCTCATGTCGGGGGGCGGGCGTTGCAACTTCACCCACCTTGATAGCGGGCCGGAGCACTTCTTGTCGGCCAACCCGCGTTTCTGCATCTCGGCGCTGCGGCGCTACCCGCCGGCCGCCTTCCTGGAGTTGGTGGAGCGCCACCGCGTTGCCTATGAGGAGCGTGAGCCGGGGCGACTGTTTTGCCGTGACTCGGCCCGCCCGATCCTCGACCTATTGCTCGATGAGTGCGCGCGGGCGGGGGTGGAGCTGCGCATGGCGACGGGGGTTCGTAGCGTCGGCTCGACGGCGGCGGGCTTCGCCGTGGCAACCCCGACCGGTACGGTGCACGCCGAGGCATTGGTGGTGGCCACTGGTGGCCTGTCGATCCCCCGGATGGGCGCCAGCGGCCTGGGATACGCCATCGCCCGGCAGTTCGGCCTGCCGGTGCAGCCGACGCGCCCGGCGCTGGTGCCGCTGACCCTGCCGGACTACCTCCACCGGCCGATCGGATCTCTGGCGGGGATCAGCCTGCCCGTCCGTATGCGCTGTGCGGGGGCTGAGTTCAGGGATGACCTGCTCATCACCCACCACGGGTTGAGCGGACCCGCCGCGCTGCAGGTTTCCAGCTACTGGCAGCCAGAGGCCCCCTTGAGCGTGGACTGGCTACCGGATACGGCCCTGCGCGAGGAGCTGGCCCGGGTGCGCAGCGGACGCGGCCGGCAGGCCCTGCATCGTTGCCTGGAGCGCCACCTGCCACGACGCTTGGCGCGGGCGTTGTGCGAACTCGAGGGCTGGTCGGGACCGTTGCAGGGCTACAGCAATCAGGCCCTGGATGAGGTGGCGCGGCGGCTTGAGGATTGGCGATTGACCCCGGCCGGTACGGCCGGCTACGCCAAGGCCGAGGTGACCGCCGGCGGCGTCGACACCGACGCGCTCTCTTCGCGCACCCTGGCGGCCCGTCAGGTGCCCGGGCTTCACTTCATCGGCGAGGTCGTCG
Organism: Halorhodospira sp. 9628; assembly: GCF_022228075.1. Lineage (NCBI taxonomy): Bacteria > Pseudomonadati > Pseudomonadota > Gammaproteobacteria > Chromatiales > Ectothiorhodospiraceae > Halorhodospira > Halorhodospira sp. 9628. The sequence continues at coordinate 257,388 of NZ_JAJNRF010000003.1, read as the reverse complement.
ATGTGACCGGGCAGCTGGGCGGCCACAACTTCCAGTGGGCGTGGTCCTCCGGCGTGGCAGCCGGCCAGGCCGTCTAGACGTCGTGGCGGGGCTCGCCGGTGCCCTTGAAGTCGGCCACCTGGAGGTGGTGGCGACCGAGCAGGCGGTAGAAGTCGGTGCGGTTGCGCCCGGCGATCCGGGCGGCCTGACTGACGTTCCCCTCAGTGAGCTTGAGCAGCCGGATCAGGTAGTCACGCTCGAACGCCTCGCGGGCCTCGGCCAGGGTGGGAATGGCCGGTTCCTGATCTTGGTTGAGGGCTTGGCGGATCAGGCGCTCGGGGAGGATCTCGCTGGTGCTCAGGGCCACGCACTGCTCGATGACATTCTGCAGCTGGCGCACGTTGCCTGGCCAGTCGGCCTGGACCAGCACCTCGATGGCCTCCGGCGAGAGGTCCTCGACGGGACGACCGTGGCGGCGGGTGGCCTCGGTCAGGAAGTGGCGGGCGAGCAGGGGGATGTCCTCGCGCCGCTCGGTCAGCGCGGGCAGGGCCAGGGTGACGACGGCCAGGCGGAAGTAGAGGTCCTCGCGAAACGAGCCGTCGGCACGGGCGGCCTCCAGGTCTCGGTGGGTAGCGGAGAGCACGCGCACGTTGATCGGGATCGGGTCGCGTCCGCCCACCGGGCGGATGACCTGCTCCTGGAGGGCACGCAGGAGTTTGACCTGCAGCTGCGCGGGCATGTCGCCGATTTCATCGAGGAACAGGGTGCCGCCGTCGGCATCGCGGAACAGCCCAGCACGATCCCGGTCGGCGCCGGTAAAAGCGCCACGGACGTGCCCGAAGAGCTCGGACTCGAGCAGCGTCTCCGGGATGGCCCCACAGTTGACCGGCACGAACGGCCCCTCGGCGCGGGGACTGTGGGCGTGCACGGCGCGGGCGACGAGTTCCTTGCCCGAGCCACTGGCGCCCTGGATCAGGACGTTGGCGTCGGAGTCGGCGACCAGCAAGGCGCGCTCAAGGACTTCCTCCATGCGCGGGCTGCGGGTCACCAGGCCGTGACGCCGTCCCGCCTCGCGGGCGGTGTCGGAGGTCTGGCCGCCGCGTGCTGACAGGGCCTTCTCCAACTGCTCAAGAAGCTCGGGCGGGTCGAAGGGCTTGGTGAGGAACTCGTGGACGCCGCGGCGAGTCGCCTCGACGGCATCCTGGATGGAGCCGTGGGCGGTGAGGATGATCACCGGCAGGGCCGGCCAGCGCTCGCGGACCGCATCGAATAGCGCCAGCCCGTCCATGCCTTCCATGCGCAGGTCGGTGATCACGGCGTCCGCCGGTTGGCGTTCCAGTTCGGCCAGGGCTCGCTCGCCGCTCTCACAGGTGGTGGGCATGTAGCCCGAGGCCTCCAGACGCATCTCCATCAGCCGGCACAGGCTCGGGTCGTCGTCGACCACTAGGATCCGAGGGCGTTGCGTCATACCGTTGCCTCCTTCGCATCTCTGGGCAGCCAGACGCGCATGTTCGCGCCGGGCCCGTCGGGACGTGCCAGCGCCTGGATGGTGCCGTCGTGGGCATTCAGGCATTCGCGGACCAGCGACAGCCCCAGCCCGCTGCCCTTGACCGAGCCGCTGCCCCGGGTCTCGCCCTGGCGGAACGGCTCGAAGATCAGCGATTGCTCGTGCTCGGGGATGCCTTGCCCGCGATCCTGTACCTCGAGCGTGACCCCTTGGTCGTCGCCGCGCAGGAGCAGGTCGATGGGCTGGTTCTCCGGCGAATAGCGCAGGGCATTGGAGAGGAGGTTATCGATCACGGTCGCCATGAGTTCACGATCGGCCTCGATCTCGGCGGGTTCCAGGTCGGTCCGGATCTCGATGCCGCGGCGCCGGGCCGTGAGCTCGTGGCGCTCGACGACTTCGCGGACCAGCGCGGCCAGGTCCAGGCGGTTGAAGTGGGCCGGGCGGGCAAGGGCCTCGCCGTGGCGCGCGAAACGCAGAAGATTGTCGATCTGGCGGCGCAGCTCGTGGCCGTTCTCGCGGACGATCCCGGCGATCTCCTCGCGTCGTGTCGGGTCGCCGTTGAACGTGGGATCGCGGAGGAGTTCGGCCCCCTCGAGCACGGCGGCCAGCGGCGTCTTAAGCTCGTGGGAGAAGTGGCGCAGCAGCCGCTGGCGCTGGTTGCGCAGCTCGGCCAGTTGCCGGCGCAGGTCATCCAGCTCGCGGCCCAGGTTTTCCAGGTCCTGTGGGCCGCGGACCGCCACCGGGCGCTCGAAATCCGCCGTCCCGAGCCGGCGGATGTTGTCACCGAGGGCCTTGATAGGCCGGTGGATGCGTCCGGCAAAGTAGAAGGTGAAGGCCAGCGTGATCGGTACCGCCGCAAGCAGATGCCAGACGAAGATCTGGCGGGCCCGATCGGAGAAGGCCTGAACCTGGTCCACCTCCTCGTCGATCCGTCGGTAGCCGGCTGCGGAGATGCTGGCCACCGAACGGTGCAGGGCCAGACTCAGTGCCGGCACCTGGGCGGTGGCCTCAGGCCGGTCCGGCCCGAGCAGGTGCAGCGTGGTCACCAGGGTGGACTCTACGACCCGCAACCCCTGGTGAAGCCAGGTGGCCTCCTCGGGTCCGAAGGCACCGGGCGGGGCGCCGGCTGCGGCCAGCTCGCGGCGCCAGTGGCGATACTCCTGAAGGGCGGCGGGGTCGTTGTGGGTGGCATAACGGCGGGCAGCGCGTTCGATATCCATGGCGACACGCGCCATGTGAGCACTGTTCTCGGTGACGCCGACGGCTTCATAGATGGCGATCTGACTGTCGCTGGCGAGCCGATCCACGGACCATGCGGCGATGGCCAGAGCCAGGATCAGCGGCGCCGTCACTACCGCGAAGCCGGTCAAAAGCAGCCGGAGCAGGGATTTGGTAGGGCCGAACGGGTTGCGAAACCGGGCGGGGCGGACCGGGCGCAGCCTCATCCCGAACTCTGACCCCGGGCCCAGTCCAGGACGGCGTGCAGGGCGTCCGTCGCCACCGGCTTGGTCAGGTAGCGGTCACACCCGGCCTGCAGGGCGCGCTCGCGGACGTCGTCCAGGGCGTGGGCGGTGAGTATCACAATGGGCGTATACGGAACCCGATGCCTCCGTTCGAGTTCCCGAATCCGCGTTGCGGCCCGGTCGCCGTTGGTGTGTGACATCTGCATGTCCAGGATCATCAGGTCCGGTTGTGCCTGCTGCCACGCGGCTATCGCCTCCTCGCCGTCAGAGACCGTGGTGACCTCCCAGCCGGCGCGCTGCAACAGCTTGCTGAGCAATAGGGCGCTGGCTGGCTCGTCTTCGGCCACCACGGCCTGCGGTGGTGTGTCGCCCGGGATCGGACGCCGCGGCGCGTGAACGCCGGTGTCGGCCTCCGTCGGTGCATCCGTTGCCTCGCAGGTGGGTAGCGACACGGTGAAGGAGAAGGTGGTGCCGCATCCCTCGGTGCTCGTTACCTCGATCCGACCACCCATCAGGGCAACGAGTTCCTTGCAGATGGCCAGCCCCAGCCCGCTCCCCGGGGCGCGGTGCAGCGCTGGGTCACCGCGGGCGAATGGCTCGAAGACGGAGGCCCGGAGGGCTTCCGGGATCCCGGGGCCGGTATCGCTGACGCGGAAACTGATGCGCTCGTCGCCTTCGGGAGTCACGTAGACCGCCACCGACCCGCGCTCGGTGAACTTGATGGCGTTGCCCACGAGGTTATTCAGGACCTGAGCCAGCCGGGTCGGATCGCCGCGGACGATCCCCGGGAGGCGCTTATCCGGGTGCCAGTGCAGGGTGAGCCCTTGGTTTCGGGCCTGATGCTCCAGGGGGGCTAGCTGCTCATGGAGGAATTGGCGCAGCCGTAGCGTCCGAGGTTGAAGCCGCAGCCCGCCAGCGTGCAGCCGGGACAGCTCCAACAGCGTGTCGATTAGCCCTTCCAGCTGCCCCGCCGCGTTCCGGCAGTAGCCGAGGTACTCCTCCTGCCGGGGGGTGAGTGGCGTATCGGCCAGCAGCCCGCAGAAGCCGGCGATGGTGTTCAGGGGGGTGCGCAGATCGTGGCTGACCGCAGCCAGGAAGGTATCCCGGGCGCGTTCCGCCTCCTTCTGTTCGGTGATGTCGTAGATCGCGCCCTGCAGGACCCAGTCTTCCTGGCTGTTGAGTCGCACCAGACGGCCGATATCGCGCACCCAGCGCACCGAGCCATCGCGGTGTACGATGCGGTAGTTCAGGTCCGAGGTGCCGCCCTCGGCAATCAGCACCCTGATCCGCTGCCGGACCCGCTCGCGGTCCTCGGGGTGGATCAAGGAGGTCCAGTCGCAGTGGCCGCCCATGAAATCCGCCTGGTTGTAGCCGGTGATCTCAGCGACCATGCCGCGCAGCAGGACCGGGGCCGGTTCACCGAGTCGCCTCTGGTAGGCAATCCCGATGAAGTCCTCCAGGAACCGTCGGTAGCGTTGATCACGGGGTGACTGCTCGGCTGCCTTGAGTTCACTGATGTCCGTGTGGATGCCCAGCACCTGCCGGGGGAATCCCTCGGCATCCCGCGCCACGACCTGGCCCCGGGCGTGGATCCAGTGCCAGTCGCCGTCGGCCCGGCGCAGGCGCAGCTCCAGCGAGTAGCTGCCGTCGTCGCGGGCGATCAGATGCTGGTAAATGGCGTTCTCCGCGGCCTCGCGATCGTCCGGGTGGATGTGCTCGCGGAGGGTGGCGTAGTCCATGTCCATGCGCTGCTCCGGCGGGTAGCCGAGCAGACTCCAGGCGTCGTCGTCCCAGTGCACCCGGTCGGTGCTGATATCCCACTCCCAGATGCCGAAGCGGGCGGCGCTCTGCGCCATTCGGTAGCGCTGCTCTTTCTCGGCGAGGGCCCGCTCAATCTCCTTCTCGCGGGTGATATCCACCAGGTAGCCGTAGTGGTAGTCGGGCCCATTGTGGCGTCGGTCGATCACCGTCGAGTCGTAAACCCAGCGGTAGCTGCCATCGGCGTGGCGCACGCGGTAGGGGCGGTGCTCGAAATGGCGCGAGCCGAGATCGCGGTGGTGGGCGACCTCCTCGGCGACGCGCTGGAAGTCGTCCGGGTGGATCAGATCGCCATAGCGCACGGTGCCGCTGAGCAAGGCCTCGGGTGAATGGCCGAGGACCTGCTGAACGTTGGGCGAGACGTACTCCACCGGCCATTGAGCGGTGATGCGCCACTGGAAGACGACAGTCGGTCCGCCGATAAACAGCTGCCGCTCGCGCTCGAGGGCCCGTTTTTGCTCGCGCAGCTCCCGCTCCAGGGCCTGCTGGTGGCTGCGATCCTGGAAGGAGACCACCGCACCGGTGATTTCGCCGTCGTCGGCTGCCAGCGGGCTGGCGTAGACCTGGACGGGAAGGCCGGTACCGTCGCTACGCCAGAACAGGTCCTGCCAGGCCTCGAGGGCCTCGCCAGTCTCGATGACCCGGTAGATGGGGCAATGCTCTTCCGGGTAAGGGCGCCCATCGGGGTGGCTGTGGTGGGTCAGCGCATGGGCCGATTCGCCAATCACGCTGGCTTCGTCGCGGAACCCGAGCAGTCGCAGGGCGGCCGGGTTGAGAAAGGTGAAGCGTCCCTGGCGGTCGACGCCCATTACACCCTCGCCGAGGGCTCGGAGAATGTGCTGCGGGGGGAGGTTCACCATGTTTGCCGCGCGGGGCCTCCTTGCCGGGTTGCGAGGATCAATGGCTATCGATCGACGTTAACCGGTCAATGATAGAGCGAATGCACCTTTCCGTGGCCGAGCGCATCGTCGCGGTGCGACAGCGGGGCGATCCTGCGTTACGCTGCGCCGACCCAGATGACGTTTCGGAGGAGATCCATGCGGCCACAACGCAACAGACCGTACTGGCTCGCTGTGGTGCTCGTGCTGGCGGTCGCCGGCTGGGGCGGCGGTGCCCAGGCCACGGAGCCGGGAGCGGCGTCCGGCCAGGACGAGGAGCTGAGCGAAGCGGATCAGGCCCTGAACGAGGCCCTCGAACTCCACGAGCAGGGGAAGCTGGAAGGTGCCTACGAGGCCTTCCGGGATCTGGCTGACGCCGGAGATGCCGAGGCCAAGGTTCAGCTAGGCTGGATGTACCTGGAGGGGCATACGACGGAGCCGGACATGGAACGCACCGCCGAGCTTTGGGAGCAGGCGGCCGAGGCCGGCCACGAGCGCGCGGCGCACCTGCTCAACGCCGTGCTGCCCGGGGTGGAGCACTGAGGCGGGGTGCCCGGGCGCGCCGCAGCGGCGCGCCCGGGTGGCTCATTACGCAGGTGGATGGATGAGGGAGTGATCGATGAGTCGAGTAATGCGTCAGGCGGTTTTGGTACTCGTGGGCGGTGCGGTTTTGATGGTGGGCTGCTCTGACGGCACGCCGGGGGAGTCCGCCCGGGCGGACGTCTTCGATCGCCTTGCCGATAGCCACTACATCGCGCAGGGCGAGAGCGACTTCCGCGTCTACGCCTTCAAGGATCCGCACTGCCCGGCCTGCACCAACCTGAAGAACGCCGTGGATAACGATGCCACGCCCAGCGTGGAGTGGCGCTGGGTACCGGTCGGGTTCCTCGGCTCGGGCGCGCAGGCAGATGCAGCGGCGATGATCGAGGACGAGAAGGATGTGGACGGCTACGACGCCGTCCAGGCCAACATGCGTCTGGCCCAAGAGCTGGGCGTGCGTAGCGTACCCACGGTCTTCTACCGGGGCACCGATGGCGAGGTGCGGTTCTTTGTCGGGGGCGAGCAGCAGGCCCTCGATGCCCTCGAGCGCATGGCCGCCGAATAGGTCGCGAGGTCGGCCCCGGGGCTACCTACCGCCCGGGGGCCGGTGCGATCACGGTTCTTCGCCCGGTTCGTCTTCCAGGTCGTCGTCGGCCCGCTCGACGTGCTCGGCGACGAAGCGGAGATAGTCGGCCAGGTCCGCACCGCTCATGTAGTTGCGGGCGAAGGAAAGCGTCCCGAGCATGAGGGCTTCCACCGTGGCCATTGGCTCGTCGTCCTGGGCGTCGACGGCCTCCAGGCCCAGGGCCTGAACCTGTCTGGCAAGGTCGGTGTTGAGTCTGGGGGTGTCTTCGCTCATGCGGCTCCCTCTGGCTTGGGCATGCGCCCGGTGGGCTTGGGCGGGTCCCCATTATCCCCGAGCCACCCGGCTGCGCGCCACGCCAGCGGGATCCGGGGGTGCAGGCGGCCGACGGGCCCCTTCCATCAGGCGGCCGGGGCACTGATCCGCTTGACGAAGATCCAGTAGCTGTCCCCGCTCAGGGCCCGTTTCATGTGCACCCGGACCTTCGTCGGCGCCATCCGGTAGTCGAAGGTGTAGTCGAAGATCTCGTTGAGATCGCCGCTCCGGACGCCCTCCCGGAAACGACCGTAGAAGGTCTCCGTATGACCGCATGGGGCGACCTCGTTGAAGAAATCGCGACCGATCATCTCCGCCGGATCCCGACCGGTGATGGCCCCCTCGGTGGCGTTGTAGAGGAGGATGCATCCGTTGTCGTCGATCTGGATGACGCCGAAGGGAAGCTCGTCGATCTCCTCCGGCGTCATGGCCGCCAGCCGGTTCTCCAAGTCTGCGCGACCGAACAGGAGTGTGCCCATCCGATGATCCCTCCTTAGAAGAAGCTCTCCACCTCGTCGCGGAGGCGCCGTTCCGCCTCGTCGCGCTGCTCTTCCGCCTCCTGCTCGAGGCGTTCGCGCTGCTCCCGCGCCTCCTGTTCGAGACGCTCCTGCTCCTGCTCGGCCTCCCGTTCCAGGCGTTCGCGCTCCTCGTCCACCCGCTCCTCGATCTCTTCGCGTGCGGCACCGAGACGCTCCAGGCGCTCCTCACCCAAGGCTTCGGCGAGGTCGAGCCGGATGTCCGGCTCAAACAGAAAACCGGTGATCTCCAGGGGGATTGTGGCCCCGGCCAGGCGGTGCAGCAGCGGGGCATCCTCCTCGTTCAGGCCGTCGGGCAGGGTTGCCCGCACGCGGTAGTCGATCTCCTCGGCAAGGATGTTTGCCGACCCTTCGCCGGTGGCCTGGAGCACGGGCGACTCGAGCAGCAGGTCCTCGTTGTGCCCGATGCCGTCTTCCAGGGTGAAGCTCGCGGTCAGGTCCGAGAAGTCCGTCCGCTCGTCATGGCCGGGGGCCTCCGGCGGTTCCTCACGGCGCAGCTGGGCCGCCGCCTCGCGGATCTTGTGGGGGATGTTCAGCCCGAGCAGGTTGCCGTCCTCGGCGGCGATCCGGCCCGACCCCTCGAAATCCTCGATCAGCCCGTGCAGGTGCGCGCCCCCGCCACTGCCCTCGAAATGGAAATGGCCGCGCCCGTGGAGCCAGTCACGATCCAGCAGATCCTCCAGTAGGGGCGCAAAGGCCACGCCTTCGAGGGAGGTGGCCACGTTGAAAGCGGGTACGTCGCCGCGGGCATCCAGCCAGGCGTGACCGGCCAGCTCGCCTTCGTAAAGGCTGGCGCGCAGGGACTCGGCACCCAACTCGCCCTCGCTGCCGGTGAGCCGGGCCTCGAAGTCGCTGACCGTCAGGTCGGCGGCATGGAGTTCGTCGATGCCGATGCGGCCCTCGACGACCAGCGGGCGCAGTGGCTCCAGCGGGAAGTCCAGGGCCACTTCGCGCAGATCCCCCAGCCCCTCTTGCGGACCGTCGTCGCTGTCCGTGTTCCCGCCGTTGCCATGGCCGCTTGGCTCTCCCTCAGCTGTTTCGGGCGGCAGGTAGCGGTCAAGATCGATGTGGTTGAGCTGCAGCGCCAGCTCGATGGTCGGCTGCGCGGGCTCGATGGCCGCCTCGCCCTCGACCCGGCTGTCATCCAGCTCGACGGCGAGCCCGGTCAGATCGATGCGCTCTGCCGTGGCGTCGATCTCCCCGGAGCCGCTAAAGCTGCGCAGCACCCCGGGATCCTCGGTCTCCGGCGGCTCCTCGCCGAGCGCCTCGAGCAGGCCCTTGGGATCGAGGGGGCTCAGCGACCAGCTGGCCGTCAGCTCCGGGCCGGCATCGGCTTGGCGCAGCCGGGCCTCACTGGTGAACTCGAGGTATTCCTCGTCACCGACCAGGGCGTCGGCCCGGATCCCCACGGGTTCGTCCAAGCGCAGGGTGTCGATCTCCAGGTTGACGGGATCCAGCCGGATCCGCCGGTCATCGCTGCGGTCCTCCCAGTAGACGGCCCCCTCGTTGAGACGAACTCCGCCGATGACCATCCCCGCCAGGGCCTCAAGGTCGGCCGGAGGGGGCTCGGTCGCGTCAGCATCCGCCGGGGCATCGGCGCCGGCGGGCTGCTGCCCGGCATCGGACTCCTCCGCGGCGAATCGCTCTGCCAGGTCCGTCCAGTTGTCTTGGCCATCCTCGTCACGCATCAACCGCACAACCGGACGCTCGATCTCGACGGCCCGCGTGTGCAGTTCGCCGCGCAGCAGCGGCCAGACCTTCATGGCGGCGGCGAGCCGGTCGAACTCAACGAACGGCTCGTCGTGGTAGCCGTCGGCGTCGGCCATCGTGATGCGTCCGACCTCGATACCGAGCCAGGGGAAGAACGACCACTCGATCTCGCCCTCGATCTCGAACTCCCGGCCCAGCTCGCGCTCGGCGAGGGCGGCGAGGTCATCGCGGTATTCGTTCGGGTCGATAACCAGCGCCGCCACGGCAATGGCGACGCCCAGGGTCAGGATCAGGGCGAGGAGGCCCAGCAGGAGCCACTTGAGAAGGCGCAGCATGGTTGAACGGGTCCTTTCCGGCATCCGGTGATGCGACCCACTCTAGCGCGGCCGTATCCCCGATCGCCAACCGGGCAGAAGCGCCCTACCCGAACATGTCCCGGGTGATCGATTCGTACCAGCCGGGTGCGTAAATGGCCTCGACCTGACGAAACTCCTTGCCCTCGTCCTCTGGGCTGAGCCCCCCGGAGCCCTCCACCTCGCGGATTCGTCCGTCGCGGTGCTCGAAGACCGCCGCGATGGTGAACGCCCAATCGGGTGCGACCAGGCTGTAACAGGTGTTGACCGTGGGGAACCCCGGGCTTGGCTCTCCAGTGAGTTCGCCGACGATGGTTGCGGCCACCAGTTTACCCTGGTTGTTGGCGCTGTGGGCTGACTTGGGCATGTCGCCTGCGATCGCCGCATCCCCGATGATGTAGACGTCTTCGTGCCGCTTCGACCGGAAGGTCTCCTGATCCACCGGGCACCAGCCGGTGTCGTCGACCAGGCCGGCCCGATGGGCGATGGCGCCGGCCTGCTGAGGCGGGATAAAGTTGATGACATCACCCTGGTGCATCTGGTCCCCCCCGTCGGTGAAGACTCTGCGGTCTGCCACCGAGAGCCGTTCGGGGGCGCCGCCGGCGGACGCGGGAACCCACTCGATCATGTCGCCGTAGAGCTCCTCCCAGCCCTGCTTGAACAGGGTCTGCTTCGAGAAGCTGTCCTTCGGATCGAGTCCCAGCACTTTCGCCCGCGGTTTATGGGACTTGAGGTAGTGGGCGATCAGCGCCATGCGCTCGTAAGGCCCGGGCGGGCAACGGTACGGCGACTCAGGCGGGCAGACGATGACGGTGCCACCGTCGTCCATAGCCTCGAGCTGCTCGCGCAGGATCCGGAACGGGCGGCCGCCCTGCCAGGCGTGTGGGATTTGCTCGGTACCTTCTCGGTCGAGGCCCTCGACCCGGTCCCAGTCGAAGTCGATACCTGGGGCGACCACCAAGCGGTCGTACTGGATGGGGGTATGGTTGCGGGTCATGACGCGCCTGCCGGCCAGGTCCAGCTCTTCAGCGCGGTCATGGATCACTTCGATGCCATGGCGTTCACGCAGGTTGTCGTAGCCGTGGCCCAGCGTGTCCAGATCCCGGAAACCGCCGAGGTACCAGTTGCCAGCGTAGCAGGTGTAGTAGGTCTCGTTGGGCTCGATCAGAGTGATCCGCAGGTTGGGTGCGTGCTCCTTGAGGTACCGGGCCACGGTGGCACCGGCGGAACCGCCCCCGACCACGGCGATGCGGGCATCGAGCTGGCTGCGGGCCAGGCTCAGGGTGGGGAAGCCGGCCAGCCCCAGTGCGGCTATGGTGCCACCGGTGGCACCCAGGCGCAGGAAATCGCGTCGGGAGTATGATCGGCTCATGATCCAGGGCCTCAGTCGAGTTCACTCAGGTAGGCGGCAAGCTCGCGGATCTCGTCCGCGGTGTAACCGGTTGCGTGACGGTCCATCACGGTGGGGTTGCGCTTGCCTTTCTGGAAGTCTTCCAGATATTCCACCATCAGCTCCTCGTCCCAGCCGGCGATCGGCGGCATGGTATCGGCACCCTGGCCATCGGGGCCGTGGCAGGCAAAGCAGCTCTGGGCGATGAGCTCACCGCGGGTGAGCGGGTCGTCGTCGGCCTGGACGGGGGTGACAAGGAGGGCCCCGCACAGGGCGATCAGGATGGTGCGAAGGGGTGGTTTCCTGACGGGCATCGCTCGAAGTCTCCTCCCTTTGATGTCGAGCGCGGCGCGATTAAGCTGCGGAGTATACGCCACACCCTTCGCCGCACGGAACGGTCTGCCCATGAGAAAACCCCACGAGTGGCTACTCGATGCATCCATCTACTTCTCATTCGACCGTAGCGGCTTCGAGCGCCACGCGCGCACCTGGCCCGGGTTCCGGGACCGCCTGCGGGAAGGCCCGCAGGAGGCACTGACCGGCCTGATTACCGGCGGCAGTCGTGGCATCGGCGCTGCAGCCGTTGAGCGCCTGCGCGGCATGGGCCATCGAGTGCTGAGTTGCGGGCGCGGGGCAGGGACCGGGGACCCGGATTACCGCACGCTGGATACGGGGGACTGGGCGGCCGTGGCACGCGCGGGGGAGACCCTTCCGCCGCTTGACTTTGTGGCCCTCAACGCCGGAGGGATGCCGGAGCAGTTCACGCGCAATGCCGACGGCGTTGAGCTGCAGATGGCCTCGCAGCTCTTCGGGCACTACCTGCTCGTCCACAACCTGGCCAGCTCCGGCAGGCTGCGCGAGGGCGCCCGCGTGATCTGGATGAGTTCCGGGGGGATGTACCTGCAGCGCCTGCACCTGCGCCATATCTTTGAAAACGAACGCTACGACAAGGTCGCCACCTACGCCAACGTCAAGCGCGCACAGACGATCGTCAATGCGCAGATGGCCCGCATGCCGCTGTTCCGCGATGTGGACTGCTGCGCCATGCATCCTGGCTGGGTGGATACCGCCGGGGTGCGTGAGGCGATCCCGGGGTTCTGGCGCTGGACCCGCGGCCGGTTGCGCAGTCCCGAGCAGGGGGCGGACACCTTGGTGTGGCTGGCGGCAAGGGCCGGCGGGCCCAGTGGGGCTGAGGCCTCGAGCGCACCGGAATCCGGGGGGTTCTACTTCGATCGTCGGAGCGTCTCACCGTACCTGGTGCCGGGTACCCGCGAGCCGCTGGCCGAGAGGCGCCAGCTGCTGGAACTAATCGACCGCCTGCTGGCACCGTACCGCGATGGCGGCGGCGCGCTGGCGGACACGATCGGCTAAGGAGGACGAACGTGAGGGTGCGGCAGTTGACGCCCCGTTCGGGGAAAGCGGGGCTGTGTCCAGGGGCGGGGAGGCTCGGGGTCCGGGTGGTGGCGCTCATGCTCGGTCTGACCGTTGGTGTCGCGGCGCGGGCCGTGACCCTGGAGGTGGAGATCCTGTTGCCGAAGGCCGACCGGGGCAGTGTCTACGTCGCACTCTTCGACGACGCCGAGGCCTTCCCCGATGCGGACCGGGCGCGCGCGCGCAAGACCCGTCCGGTGGAGGGCGATGCGGTGACGCTGACGATCTCCGATCTGACCCCCGGTCAGTACGCCGTGGCCGCCTTCCAGGACCTGGACGACAGTGGCGATCTGACCACCAACTTCATGGGGATCCCGCGCGAGCCGGCGGGTTTCAGTCGCGGCGCCATGGGCCGCATGGGACCGCCCGACTTCGAGGATGCCGCGTTTACGGTGGAAGAGGGCGGGACCCGCATCACCCTGGATCTGCGTTAGCACCGGCGGGCGGCATAAGCCCGGGCCGTTTACCGGCCCCGGAGGGCATGCGCTCCCGCCGCGCGTGCCCGTCGGATCAAGAGCCCGGTGCGCGGATGCAGACGCGATTGCGCCCCTGGGTTTTCGCGGCATAAAGCGCGCAATCGGCGCGCTCGAAAAGGTCCTCACCCTCATCATCCGCCTCCAGGGTGCTCACCCCGAAGCTGGCCGTCAGCTCGTACTGGCGGAACACCGGGTGATCGGCCAGCGCCCTGCGCAGCTTCTCCGCCGTTCGATGGGCCCCAGCCAGATCGGTGGCCGGCAGCAGGACCACGAACTCCTCGCCACCCCAGCGGCCCACCGTATCGGCCTCGCGGACCCCGGCGCGCAGCTGACTGGCCAGGGTGCGCAGGACGGCATCGCCGATGGCGTGGCCGTGCTCGTCATTGACCTGCTTGAAGTGATCGAGATCGATCAGCAGCAGCGACAGGGGGTGATCATTTTGGCGGTGGTAGTCAATCTCGTTGGCCAGCTGCTGATCCAGCCCGCTGCGGTTGAGCAGACCCGTGAGCTGGTCTGAGTGGGCCTGCCGGTTCAGGGCCGCGAGTTCGCGGTGGCTGTGGGCCAGCCCGCGGTTGATCTGTCGGGCCAGCAGGCGCAGTTCGCGCAGCCACGCCACCGGCCCATGGATCGGGATGGGGCGCCGGGCGGCTGCCGCCTGCGCCGTCCGGCGTAGCGGAAAGACCAGCAGCCGGCGTGCGATCTGATGAAAGAGCACGGTGGCAAGCACGATGGACCCGCCGGTCCCTGCCAGCACGGCGATCCAGACGCGGCGCACGTCCTCGGAGGCGGATTGCTCCATCTCCAGGCGGGCCAGGATGTCCAGGTGGTGGCCGTCCTCGTCGAGATCGATGCGGTTCAGCCAGGCGTAGTAAGTGCCGGGCTCGTCAGCATTCTGCGGCCGGTAGACACCACGGCGCTCCACCGCTTCCAGGGAGTGGCGGGTGTGTTCATCGAGCTGGACCTGGCTCTGCGCGAAGGCCTCGGCCTTGTCGAGCCCGCCCAGGTCCGGATCCAGGCCCAGGGGGATCAGCCACTGGCCGTTGACCAGGAAGAAGAGCTCACCCTCATACGGGGTCCGCTGCTCCATGCGCCGCTCCATGCCCCGAAAGACCTCATCGATGAAGTCAGGGCTGAACCCGAGCTCCAGCGCGTAGCCCTCATCACCGAGGGGGCCGTAGGTGTAGAAGCGGAACTCCCGGCTGACCAGTTCCAGTGTGGGCGGCCGAATGAGAACCTGATCTTGCGCCAGCGCGGTCTCGAGCATGCCGCGGGCGTCCTCCATCCCCTCCATGGTGAAATCCAGATCCTGGTCGGGTTCGAAGGTCGTCCGGGTGATGCGCAGCTCCGGGTCGACGATATAAAGATGCACCGGATCGCCCAGGGCTTGGCTAAGCTGTGCAGCCAGGGCATCCAGATCGACCGCCTCAATCCCTTCCGCCTCGATGGTCTGGCGGGCCTGTTCGTGGGCCTGGCGATAGCGGTCCTCGCTACTCTCCAGAAACCGCTCGAGTTCGGCGTAGCCGGCGCGCAGTTCGGCCCGCACGCCCTCGACCAGCGCCGCATTGACCTGCTGGTCATGGGCCTGCTGGCGATCGAGCAGGATGTAGCCGCCGACGATGTGAATGGTGATCAGCGCGGCGAGCAGCGAGGCGATGCCGAGGAGCAGCAAGGCCCCGACGCCCAGACGTGGCCGGTATCGAGAAGGGATCAGAGCCATGCCTGGCGCGTTTCCGTCCTGGTTGCGAAGGGTTGGGGCGCCCGGAGCGGCGCCCCTAATCGATCATCCGGGGATCAGTTGTCCCGGTAGTTGTCGTGGCAGCTCTGGCAGGATTCAGCGACCTGCATGAAGCGATCCTGAACATCCGCCAGCTCGCGATCCCCCCCTTCGGTGGCCTCGGCAAGCTCCTGGGCGGCGGTCTTGAAATGGGTCATGCCCTCGGAGAAGCGGTCCCACTCATCCCAGATAGCCGGCTTGGCATCGGTGTCACCATCGTGAGGGCCGCCCTCAAAACCCTCCTTGGCCATGCGGCTAAGGTCCGCAACGCGGGCCGCATTGCGGGCGAACTGCTCGGCGTCATAGTCGATCTCACCCTGAGCCATGTCGCCCATCGGGCCGAAGTTGGCGCCGACCAGGGTGAACACGGCCTGCCGGTAATCGATCTGATCCTCGTCGGATTGTGCCACTGCGCCGGTCGCCAGCAGGCATCCGGTCGTGATGGCCAGGGTGGTGGAGAGCAGTCTGCGCATCATGGCACCTCCTTTCGCGCTAGTCGGGTCCGGGGAAGTGGACCCCGATGGATCCGTTGCTTGGCAGCACTTGCTCAAGCCTAGTCGGTGGTTGGGGCTGGATCAAACGCGGGAGTACCCACGGGGCCTGACAGGCACCGGGTGAGGAGCTAGGCTGGATACCGTGCGAGCAGCGGGTCAGCGGTACGCACAAGGATCGCCCGCGTGCATGGAAGGGGGATGATGAGCGGAGAACAGCGGGTTCTGGTCTGGGACTTACCCACACGGCTCTTCCACTGGGCCCTGGTGGTTGCCCTCGGGCTCTCGTGGTACAGCGCGGAGCAGGGGCTGTCGGGCTGGGATCTCCATCAGTGGAGCGGTTATGCGGTCATCACCCTGATCCTGTTCCGGCTGCTATGGGGGTGGTTCGGCAGCGAGACGGCGCGATTCGGCGACTTTCTGGCGGGCCCACGGACCATTGCCCGCTACCTCCGGGACTGGTGGCGCGACCGCACCCCGAGTCGTGGCCACAACCCGCTGGGCGGCTGGGCGGTGGTCGTGCTTCTGGCCGTGGTGCTGGTCCAGGCGGTGTCCGGGCTGTTCGCCACCGACGACATCCTGCGCAGTGGCCCGCTGACCGGCTGGGTCGGCTCCGACATGGAGCGGACCATGACCCGGCTGCACAGCCGCACCTTTGACCTGCTGCTGATCCTGGTCACCCTCCACGTGGTGGCCATCGCGGTGTATCGCTGGGTGCGTGGCGAGCGGCTGCTCATGGCCATGATCAGCGGCTACAAGCGCAACGGTTTCGCACCGCCCTGGATTGCGCCGCTCTACCGCGCCGCCGTCGCCGCCGCGGTGGCGGTGGGCGTGGTGTGGCTGCTCCTGGCCACGGCACCGTAAGACACGCGGGCCACCCGGGTGGGCGGCCCACGCGTGGCCGGTCACTGGGCGGTCATCCCGCCGTCGACCATGTAGTTGGAGCCGGTGATCCCCGAGGCCGCATCAGAGAGCAGGAAGGCCGCCACGGACGCGACCTCGTCGTTGTTGACGTAGCGCCCGAGCGGGATGCGTGCCGTGAAGCCCTGCTTGACCTCGTCGCCGTGCCCGGGGCTAACCTGATCCTCGATCGAGCGCATCATCCGGTTGTCCACCGGGCCCGGGTTCACGCAGTTGACCCGGATCCCCTCGGCGCCGAGCTCAGCCGCGGCGGTGCGCATCAGGCCCATGACCGCGTGCTTGCTGCTGACGTAGGGGCTCAGCCCGGCGACGCCACGCACGCCAGCGACACTCGAGGTGATCAGGAGGCTGCCGCCACCGGCGCGGCGCAGAGCGGGCAGGGCGGCCTGGATGCCGTAGCGGACGCCGTGCACGTTGACCGCCAGCACCTGCTCCCAGACGCTGTCGTCCGCCGCTTCCAGCGGACCGGCCCGACCCTCGATGCCGGCGTTGAGAAAGACCCCGTGCACAGCCCCGAATTGCGACTCGGCCTCGCGGATCATGGCCTCGTTGTCGGCCTGGCTGGAGACGTCCACCGCCATGGCGGCGGTGCCTTCACCCAACTCCTCGGCCAGCCGCTGCACACCGTCGAGCTCCCGGTCGGTGAGCAACAGGCGCGCCCCCTGGGCGTGGAGGTGGCGTGCCGTGGCCTCGCCGATGCCCCCAGCGGCCCCGGTGATGACGATGACCTTGCCGTCTACTCCCTTCATGGTTCGTTCCCCTCGTTCAGATTCGGCGGCGCCTACTCGCTGATCATTCTAGTCCTCTCGATGCTGGCGCTCTACGTGGCCCGCCCGGTGGTGCTGATGCGGGCCAGCTCGGGTGCGGATCGCACCTCGCCCTGGCCGGGTCACGGCAGGTGCTGGTCCAAGAACTGCCGCAGCCCGTCGCGATACGCCCGGCCGCTGGTGAGAAAACCGGTGTTGTGGTCACCGCGGATGGTGAGCAGCTGCGCCTCGCCCGGGGCGGCCTCGCGCAGGGAGCGGGCGTGGTGGTAGGGGATGATCTCGTCGTCACGGCTGTGAACGATCAGCACCGGCGCCCGGGTCTCGGCGAGATAGTCAGCAGTGGCGTATTCGAGCCGCGTTAGCCAGCGGGCGGGGTAGAACGGATAGAGGTCGCGGGCCACCGCCTCGGCCGATGTGAAGCTCGATTCCAGGATCAGCGCCGCCGGGCTGGTGTGGCGCGCCGCGCTGGCCGCCAGGGCGCCGCCCAGCGAGCGGCCATGGAAGACCATCCGCTCGCTGGGCACGCCCAGTTCCTCACGCACCCACCGGGCCACCGCACGGGCATCCTCGTGCAGCCCCGCCTCGTGGGCACTGCCTTCGCTTTGCCCGTATCCGCGGTAGTCGAAGATGATCACATCCAGCCCCAGATCGCGGAGGATCGCGATCGTGTCCAGGCGGTGGGAGATGTTCCCGGCGTTGCCGTGGAAGAACACCACCACCCCGCGCGGGCTATCAGCCGGGATGCGCCAGCCGTGCAGGGTGACCCCGTCGGTGCTCGGGATGGCCAGATCCTGATAGTCCCAGCCGCGGTCCGCCGGGGCGGATTGCAGCTCGCGGGAAGGGATCTGCGGCAGGTGGACCATCCGCTCCTGCCCGAAGAAAAGCAGCGCGCCGAAGCCGACGTAGATCAGACCGGCCGCTGCGGCGAGGCTCAGCAGCAAGCGCATCCGGATCTCCGTGAGCAGGCTGGGGGTTCCTGGCGGACAGGGTAACGGCTCGTGCCGCGCCGCGACGAGGGCGGGGCAGCGCTGGGCTACATTGGGGGCTGGGGAGTCGTGCGGGCGCAAAGGTGTGATCGTTATGAGGGGAGGCCGGCTCGCTCTTGTCACCCTGATCCTGGTCCTTGCGGGCCCGTCGTCTGGGGCCATGGAGCGGGCAGAGCCGGCGGGAGCCGGTGACAACCGGTCCTATGTGGCGCTCTACGTCGGCCAGAGCGCCCAGAACCGGCTGGTTCATATCATCAGTCGGGCCTCCGCCAGCCGGCAGGAGAGCTATCTGCTGAGCGTGGCCTACGGCACCCGCTTCGCCCGTCGCGGCGGTCTGGACCTGGAGGTGGAGGGGCAGCTGGTCCGGCACACCGGTCTGCAGCGCCATGGGGAGATCAACGGCGTGTTGGTCGCGCGCTGGACCCGCTTCCCCTGGGATCGCTGGCTGGATACCCGGGCGGCCTTCGGCGAGGGGCTGTCCTGGGCGACCGAGGAGCCCCCCATCGAGCCCCGTGGGGATAAGGACGACGAGAAAGCATCCACCCGATTGCTCAACTACCTGCTGCTGGAGTTGGAGGGCAAGCCCCCGGGGCGGGCCTGGAGTGGATTCGTGCGCATCCACCACCGCTCCGGCGTCTTCGGCCTGTTCGACGGGGTCCGCGGCGGCTCCAATTTCGTCGGCTTCGGGGTGCGGCGCTATTTTCGGGGCCTGCCCCTTGTGCGTAAGGTGAGGCGGTCACCCTCGGGGCGAGCGGGCCCCGCCGGGGTCGACAGCTTTTGAGGAAACAAGGGGATACTTTAATGGTGAACGCTCAAGGCAATCGGGTCGTGGTACTGGATGGTGGCATGGGGCAGGAGCTGCGCCGGCGCAGCAGCCGCCCGGCGTCACCGCTGTGGTCCGCCCAGGTGATGCTGGAAGAGCCGGAGCTGGTGGTCGCCGCCCATCGTGACTTCATCAAGGCCGGCGCCCGGGTGATCACCGCCAACACCTATAGTGCCACCCCGCGCCGTCTGGCCCGTGACGGGGACCCCGATCTATTCCATCCCCTGCACGAGGCGGCACTAAACGCCGCCCGCACGGCCCGTGAGGAAACGGGTCAGGATGTGCGCATCGCCGGTTGCCTGCCACCGCTGGTGGCGAGCTATCGCCCCGACGTAGCGCCGGACGACGCCACCTGTCACGCCGACTACCGCCAGATGGTCGAGGCCCAGGCCGAGGGGGTCGATCTTTTCCTCTGCGAGACCATGTCCCTCGCCCGTGAGGCCCGAGCCGCGACGATTGCCGGGGTGGAGAGCAATCTGCCGGTCTGGACCGCGTTCACGGTGGACGACGGGGATGGCACACGCCTGCGCTCCGGCGAGTCTCTTGCCGAAGCGGCTCGTGAAGTGGTGGCCGTGGGCGCGCAGGGCGTGCTGATCAACTGCGCGGTGCCCGAGGCAGTCACCACGGCCATGAGCGAGATCGCGGAGCTTGGCGTGCCGTTGGGCGCCTACGCCAACGCCTTCACCTCCGTCGAGGCACTGCAGCCGGGGGGTACGGTCGATGTGCTGGAGGCCCGCAAGGACCTCGACCCCGCCGCCTATGCCGAGCATGCGCTGGGCTGGGTGCGACAGGGTGCGAGCATCGTCGGTGGCTGCTGCGAGGTGGGGCCGGCCCACATCGAGACCCTAACCAAGGAGCTGGCCGCCGCCGGGTACGAGTTGGTATCGGCCTAGCGGCCGGTTACCTCCTGAAGGACCGCGGGCCTTGATGGCCGCGGGGCGCTCGATCAGGGACGATCGAGCCCTGTGGGGTACCGGATGTGCTCCGCCCGCGGCAACTGAACTGGAGGGTGCGGTCGCTGCCAACGCCGCCTTCTTCGCAGGTGGGCACGATCTAACCATTGGCCGCGAGGGCGCGCGGCCAGGGGCGCGATGCGCTGTCTCCACACCTTTTTCCACAGGATTTGTGGAAACGGAGGAGTCTCCGACCTTGTGCTTGGCCGAGCCGTCGGCGCCTGGTCTGTGAAAGGCGGGCTGGTCGCCCCGCAAAAATGCCCGACCCACGACTAATCGGCGCCATCCAGGCCCATCTGCCAGAAATCGATCTCCAGACGGGTCGCATCCCGGAAGACCTCCGTCAGCTCGTCGAAGCGGCTGCGGGTCACCTCCGCCAAGCGGGTGTTGAGCCACGCCCGCTCGGCCTGCATGCCCGCCTGGAACTCCTCGCTCTCGTACATGGCAATCCAGGCGTCGTAGGGATTGGCGTCGCCGCGCACGGTGTCCGGCTGCGCATTGAGCCAGTTGGCGATCTCCCCGTAACCCACCAGGCAGGGTGCCAGGGCCACATGCAGATCGAGGAGGTCGCCGCGGTTGCCGGTGTCCAGCACGTACCGGGTATAGGCCATAGTGGCTCGTGCCTCGGGCAGCTTCGCGAGATCCGCTTCCGAGATGCCCCACTCGCGGCAGAACGACACGTGCAAACCAAGCTCTACGTCCAGGATCGTCTTCATACCCTCATGGGCCTGGCGGAGATCCTCCAGGTTGCGGCTCTTGTAGGCCGCCAGGGCGTAAGCGCGGGCAAAGTGGGTCAGGAACAGGTAATCCTGTTTGAGGTAGTGGCGGAAGGCCTCCGCGCTCAGGGTGCCTTGACCGAGCGTGCGCACAAACTCGTGCTCGATGTACGCCCGCCAGTCCTGTTCGCAGGCCGCGACCAGGTCATCGAACGTGAAAGCCATCGTGCTTGCCTCCCTGTGGCGCGGTGCTCCGGGTTCTCAATCCCGCTTGCAGGATACCAGCCCTTGACGCTCTCGCTCGTGAGTGGCCCGAGGCGGTGAGCAGAATCTGTCCATCGCTCGCGAGCCCGCGCAGCGCGGGGCTGCACCGGGTGTCTCCACACGGTTTTCCACAGTTATTGTGAAAACCGGCCGGTCCATGCTGGTAGGCTCGGAGACCGATAAGCGGCGGAGCGAGCAAAGGGGGGTATGGTGAGCGCATGGAGTCTCTGGTTGGGTGGGGCGATCGTCCTGGTCCTGACGGATCTTTTCCTCTTCGGCGGAGCGAGCGGTGTGCTGCTCGCTGCGGCGGGCATGGCGCTTTTCGGGATGGGAGCCGCGCTGTTGGGTCTGTCCTGGGAGTTGCAGATCCTCACCGCCGCGCTCTCCGGGGTGGTGTTGGTGCCGCTGGCGCTGATGCTGCTCCGGCGCTGGACGCCGGGGCAACTGACGCAGGGCGTGGACGACCCGCGGGTGCGGCACCAGACGTTTCGGGTCCACCTCGATGCCCGTGGCGATCCGCGGGTCCACATCCTCGGTGATGAGTTCGGCGCACGCCCCTGGTCGGCGGACATGCAGCTCGAGGAAGGGGCCGCGGTCCGACTGGTTCGCTTTGAGGGCACGACGGCGGTCGTAACCCGTGAGGACGGGGGTGGTGCCGGAAACCCCCAACAAGGACGCAAAGGTGAGCACCATGAATGATGCCGTGGCGATTCCCGAGGTGACCTCGATTCTGGTCGTGCTGATGGCGGTGCTGCTCATCGCCATCCTCGTCAAGGGTCTGGTGATCGTCCCGCAACGCCATGCGATGGTGATCGAGCGCCTGGGTCGTTACCACCGGACGCTGGAGGCGGGGCTGAATCTGATCATCCCCATCCTCGACCGACCCCGTCCGATCACCATTGTCCGCTACCGCGACAACAAGAAGACCATCGATACGGAAAAGCAGATCGACCTGCGTGAGGTCGTGCTCGACTTCCCCAAGCAGGAGGTCATCACCCGCGACAATGTCGGGGTGCGCATCGACGGGGTGCTGTACTACCAGATCATGGACGCCCAGGCGGCCATTTACGGCGCCGAGAACCTGGTCCTTGCCGTCCAGACCCTGGCGCAGACCTCGCTGCGCTCGGAGATCGGGCGCATGGAGCTCGATCAGATCTTCGAGTCCCGTCAGGAAATCAACGGCCGGCTGCAGGCGACCATGGATGAGGCCGGCAACAAGTGGGGCGTGAAGGTCAATCGCGTCGAGATCCGCGATATCGACATCCCGGACGACATCCGCGAGGCCATGAACAAGCAGATGGCCGCCGAACGTGCCCGGCGCGCCGAGGTGCGCGAGGCAGAGGGCTACAAGCAGGCAGAGATCCTCAAGGCCGAGGGCGACAAGGAGGCCGCCGTGCAGCGGGCCGAAGGCGAGAAGCGGGCCATCAAACAGATCCTTGAGGCTGCCGACGACGCCGACGGCCTGGAGTCGCGGGATGCGATGCGCTACCTGATCGCCCAGGGCTACATCGAGGTGCTGCCCAAGGTCGCGCAGGACGGCGAGCGGGTGTTCCTGCCGCTGGAGGTCACGAGCCTGATGGGATCGGTGGGCGGTATTCGCGAGCTGCTGGGGCCGGCGACGGGGGCTGCGGCGGCTTCAAGCCAGTCCGGTTCCGGCGCCGGTGGATGAGCGGCCCGGCCGGACGATCCCCCATCTTCGGAGTTGGAGATAGCCATGAGTCAGCCTTTCGAGTCCGTCAACGTCCTGGGCCAGCCCCTCGCGCCCTGTAGCACTCAGCCTTTGACCGGTTTCTACCGGGACGGGTGCTGCAATACCAGCCACGAGGATTTCGGGATCCATACGGTCTGCGCCCAGCTGGACGAGGCGTTTCTGGCCTTTACCCGGGAGCAGGGCAATGACCTGACGACCCCCAACCCCGTCATGGGGTTTCCCGGCCTTCAGGCCGGGGACCGGTGGTGTCTGTGCGCCGGCCGCTGGATGGAGGCCTACCGCGCGGGAGTGGCTCCCAAAGTGGATCTGCACGCCACGCATGCCGAGACCCTGGCCGTGATCGACCTCGAGACGCTGAAGGCCTACGCGCTGTGAGTGCGAAGCCGTTGGTTCCGCGCCCGTTGCGCGCCTGCTAGCCCCCGCGGTCTTGGTTCCCTTGGCTAGGCAGCCTCTGGATGAGGGTAACCCCTCAAGTTAGAGTGCCAATCCACGTGCCTACATCTCAGGAGCAGGATCAGCGAGGATGAACCAAGAGAACCTGGCGAGCTTCATTTGGGGGGTTGCCGACCTCCTGCGCGGTACGCTCAAGCAGTCGCAGTACGGGCGGGTGATCCTGCCCTTCACGGTTCTGCGCCGGCTGGAGTGCGTCCTTGAGCCGACGCGGGATCAGGTCCTGGAGCAGGCCAAGGCCTATCAGGACAAGCCGGCGGCGATGCGCGATCGTATCCTGCGCAATGAGGCTGGTCTGGAGTTCTACAACACCTCGCCGTTGCGGCTGGCCACGGTCTCGGAGACCCACACCCGGGAGGACCTCAACGACTACGTGCGCCACTTCAGCGCGGCGGCGCGTGAGGTCTTCGAGCACTTCCGCTTCGAGGAGTTCCTGGAGCGCCTTGAACACGGCGACGCCCTCTATCCGGTGGTCCAGCGCTTTGCGGCCATGGATCTAAGTCCGCAGCGGCTCGATAACTTCTCCATGGGCGTGGTCTTCGAGGAGCTGATCCGCAAGTTCGCCGAGGCCTCCAACGAGACCGCCGGTGAGCACTTCACGCCCCGGGATGTCGTGCACCTGACGACGTCGCTGGTCTTCACCGGCCAGCAGGGGCGGCTGCAGCGCGGAGAGATCATCAAGATCTACGACCCGGCAGCGGGCACCGGCGGGTTCCTGTCCGAGGCGCAGAACTACATCCAGCAGATCAGTGAGGGCGTGGATGTCTCGCTGCACGGCCAGGAGCTCAACCCGGAGTCCTACGCCATCTGCAAGGCGGACATGCTCATCAAGGGCGAGCCGGTGAGCAATATCTCCCTGGGCAACACACTCTCCGACGATCAGCACCATGGGGAGCGCTTTGATTACCTGCTCGCCAATCCGCCGTTCGGGGTGGACTGGAAGGGTAGTCAGCGTGCAGTGAACGAAGAGCACGAGCAGCTGGGTTTCGCCGGCCGCTTCGGCCCCGGGCTGCCGCGGGTCAATGACGGGGCGCTGCTCTTCCTACTCCATCTGGTGAGCAAGATGCGCCAGGACCAGAGCAGCCCGTGGCCGTCGCGCATCGGCATCATCCTCAACGGCTCGCCGCTGTTCACCGGCGGCGCCGGCGGAGGTGAGTCGGAGATCCGGCGCTACCTGCTTGAGCGCGATCTCGTCGAGGCGATCGTGGCCCTGCCCACGGACATGTTCTACAACACCGGCATCGCCACCTACGTCTGGATCCTCTCCAACGCCAAGCCCGCCGAGCGCAAGGGGCACGTGCAGCTGATCAACGCCACTGAGCACTACTCGAAGATGCGCAAGTCGCTCGGCAACAAACGCCAGTACCTCGACGACGAGGCAATCCGGACCATTGTGAAGCTCTACGGTGACTACCAGGAGACTGAGGAGAGCCGGATCTTTCCTGTGGAGACCTTCGGCTACCGGCGGATCACCGTCGAGCGCCCGCTGCGCCTCAACTTCCAGGCCAGCGAGGAGCGCATCGTCCGGATTCCAGAGCAAAAGCCCATCCAGAAGCTCGGCGAGGAGGATCAGCAGGCGATCCTGGACGCCTGCCGTCGGCTCGATGGCGCCCTCTACCAAGACCGCCAGGTCTTCACCCGGGAGCTCGAAGCCGCCCTGAAGAGTGAGGGTGTGAAACTCAAGCCGAACCAGCACAAGGCCGTGCTCGCCGCCCTTAGCGAGCGCGACCCCGAGGCGCCGATTTGCCGGGACAAGAAGGGGCGGGCCGAGCCGGACCCGGAACTGCGGGATGCCGAGAACGTGCCGCTGACCGAGTCCGTCAACGACTACTTCGAGCGCGAGGTGAAGCCGCACGTCCCCGATGCCTGGATCGACACCAGCAAGAAGGATGCGCGTGATGGGGAGGTGGGCATCGTCGGCTACGAGATCCCGTTCAACCGCTACTTCTACAAGTACGAGCCGCCGCGACCGCTCGAGGAGATCGACGCCGACCTGCGGGAGTGCACCGACCGTATCAAGCGGATGATTGAGGAGCTTTCGGCGTGACGGGCTGTGGCTGGCCGAGAGCCCAGATGGGCTGCCTCGCACGGGGCGTGTTGGGGCGTCAGGCTGGCATCTTGACTCGTGGCCGCGGAGTCACTAACCTCATCGATAACACACCCGCCATGCCTCTCACGGAAGCACACTTTGGCGGGTTTTTTGTGTCCGGGGGTTGCCTGTGAGCAATTTCCGGAAGCCGCCCACCGATATCCCCCAGCAGATCGAGCTGCTCCAAGGGCGGGGACTATCAGTTCCCGACACGGGGCGGGCCCACAGGTACCTGGCCAATATCAGCTACTACCGGTTGTCGGCCTACATGAGGCCCTTCTACCAGCCGGGCCTCACTGAGCACCGGTTCCTCTCGGGCACAACTTTTGATGATGTGCTGGACCTGTACGTTTTCGACCGGGAACTTCGCTTGCTGCTGCTGGATGCGGTCGAGCGCCTTGAGGTCGCCCTCCGAGCCCAGTTGGCGAACACACTGGCGGAACATCATGGGCCCCACGGTTACCTAGATCCGGCAATCTTCGACGACCGCTACAACCACGCCTGGCTGCTGGAGCGGCTGGACAACGCCGCGCTTGGGCGCGACGCGGAAGCTTTCCTTGTCCACTATCGACAGAAGTATCGGTCGGCGCCCAATCAGCCCCCGATCTGGATGGCCGTGGAGTTGCTCACTTTTAAGGAGGTCTCCACACTTTTTTCGCAACTCCGACTGGCTCAGGACACGCAGCGCATCGAAAAACATTTCGGCTGGCGCTTTCCTGTGCTGCGCTCTTGGTTTCGGAGCCTTTCAGACCTGCGCAATCTCTGCGCACACCATAGCCGAGTGTGGAATCGCGAATTCGGTAGCCGCCCGGAAATGCCGAAGAAGATCAGAGCCCCATGGCCGGATCTGCCGCAGCGGCTACCGACTGGCTCAAAGGTTCACCCTGAGCAAAGCGTGATTCCACAGCGACGTCTTTACATGCAGGTAATTGTTATCGAGAGCCTAATGCAGGCCGTCTCCCCGGGTAGCCGGTGGGCCGGGAGATTGGCACAGTTATTGTCAAGGTACCCCTCCGTATCTCGGGCGCATATGGGTTTTCCCGGGCGGTGGGATGAAGACCCCTTCTGGGCAGACGCTATCAGAAGTCCACGGTAAGGAGCAGCAGCGTGCGGTTTCCCAAGTATCCAGACTACAAGGATTCGGGTGTGGAGTGGCTAGGGCGGGTGCCATCGCATTGGCTTGTGTGCCGGCTGCGTTATACGGCGACCTTGAACCCGTCGAAGTCCGAGGTGCGTGGGTTATCCGCGGATACTGAGGTCACGTTCTTACCCATGGAAGCCGTGGGTGAAGATGGTTCTTTAGAAGTCTCGGAGGAACGCGCTATAGGTGAGGTTATTGATGGTTACACGTATCTCCGCGAAGGAGATGTGGCGTACGCAAAGATCACGCCGTGCTTCGAGAACGGGAAGTCCACCCTCATTCGCGGGACACGGAACGGTATCGCCTTCGGCACCACCGAGCTTACGGTACTTCGCCCGGCCTCTCGCCAGCTGACTCCAGAATACTTGTTCCGGGTTGTCTCCTCCGAGCCATTTCGTACTTTGGGAGAGGCCTCGATGTATGGGGCCGGAGGCCAGAAGCGCGTTCCAGAGGACTTTGCGCGCAACTTCACGATCGCATGGCCACCGCTACGAGAGCAGAAGATCATCGCCAATTTCCTCAACCACGAAACCGCCCGCATCGACGCCCTGATCGAGGAGCAGCAGCGCCTGATCGAGCTGCTCAAGGAGAAGCGCCAGGCGGTCATCTCCCATGCCGTCACCAAGGGCCTTGATCCGGATGTGCCGATGAAGGACTCCGGTGTGGAGTGGCTGGGGGAGGTTCCAGCGCATTGGGGCGTTATGCCGCTGATGCACCTGACGCCTGAAAATAGACAGATAATGTACGGAATTGTTCTTCCTGGGCCTCATGTGGATGGTGGTGTACCAATTATTAAAGGGGGCGATGTTGCAGCTGATCGTTTAGATCCAAAAAAATTAAGTCGTACATCGCCTGAGATAGAATCCAATTATGAGAGATCCCGTCTTGCTCCCGGGGATATTGTCTATTCAATCAGGGGAAGCATCGGTGAGGCTGAGTGTGTTCCGTCGCAGCTCGAGAATGCAAATCTAACACAAGACGCCGCTAGAATATCGCCTCGCTCTACAGTCCATAATCAATGGCTGCTCCATTGTGTTCAGTCAAAACCAGTATTTGCTCAGCTCGAGGCTGGGGCGGTGGGCGCTACGATTCGCGGTATTAACATAAAAGATTTAAAGAGGGCCAAGATTCCTGTTCCTCCCCCTTTTGAGCAGGAGGAGTTAGCAGAGCATTTAGGTGCCCAAACACGAGGGCTTGATCTCCTGGTACAGCAGGTTGAAAAACAAAATAATATTCTAGCTGAGCGGCGCTCCGCCCTGATCTCCGCCGCCGTCACCGGCAAGATCGACGTCCGCGATTGGACGCCGCCGGCCTTAAGCACGGAGGCTGAGCATGAAGGCGTGGGGGCCGTGACATGAGCTACGGCCGCAGCCTGCGCCTGTTTCTGGTGGATGACTCACCGAACGGGCTGATTACCGCTGAGATCATGAACTGGACCGGTCATGTGTTGACCGGTCCGCGGAGCAAGCTCAGTGAGCTCATCCAGCGTCCCGAGTGTGCGCGCACCGGCGTGTACTTCCTGGTCGGGCCGGATCCGGACAACAGCCTGCGCCCGCTGGTCTACATCGGCGAGACCGATGACGTCGGGACACGGCTCAAGCAGCACAACCGCCCGGAGGATCAGGGCGGCAAGGACTTCTGGGAGAAGGTCTGCCTGGTCACCAGCAAGGACCAGAATCTGACCAAGGCCCACGTCAAACACCTGGAGAGCTTGCTCATCCAAAACGCCATCGAGGTCGGCCGGTGTCGTCTGGCCAACGGCACGGCGAAGGCGTACGCCAACCTGCCGGAAGCGGACCGGGCCGACATGGCCTTCTTCCTCGATCAGATCCGCGTCGTCCTGCCGGTGCTCGGCTTCGACTTCCTGCGGGCGGTGCCGAAGCCATCGACGCCGGAGAAGCCGGGCGATCAGCCGAAGGCGGAAGCCTCGCCGTTTTTTAGCCTGGAGCTGCCGAAACACGGGCTCAAGGCCCGCGGCCAGGAGTACGAAGGCGAGTTCTACGTGCTATCCGGATCCCTGGCCCGAGAGTCGTGGAAGGGACCAAGCGGTGGCTACGAGGCCTTGTTCCACCAGCTCTGTGAAGACGGGGTGCTGGTCGACGACGGTGCCGGGCATCGGCGGTTCACCCAGGATCAGGCCTTCTCGAGCCCGAGCGCTGCAGCGGCCATGGTCTCCGGCCGCACTGCCAATGGACGTACCGCATGGAAGCTCGAGGGGAGTTGCGAAACCTATGCGGAATGGCAGGATCGACAGGTACAGGCCGCCGAGGAAGCGGCGGCATCGGCGAGTGATCAAGGAGTGAGCCCGGGCGATGGCGGACCCTAAAGAGCGCGCCTTCCAACAGGCCATCATCGACGAACTGGTTGCCGCCGGGTGGCAGCTTGGCAGCAGCGCCGCCTACGACCGCGAGCGCGCCCTCTACCCCGAGGATGTGATCGGTTACTTCCGGGAGGCCCACCCGGATCAGTGGGAGCGTTTCGCCAAGCACAACGCCCGGGAGCCGGAGAAGGCGCTGCTCGATCACGTGGCCCGCGAGCTGGAGAAGGTCGGCACACTCGAGGTGCTGCGCCACGGCTTCCGCACCCCGGGGGCCAAGGTCGAGCTGGCCACTTTCAAGCCCGATCACTCGATGAATGAGACGGTGCTTGAGCGCTACCGGCAGAACCGGTTGCGCGTGGTGCCCGAGCTCTCGTACTCGCCGCACGCGCAGGAGGGCACGTACAACCCCCGGCTGGATCTGGCTCTGTTCGTTAACGGCCTGCCCGTGGCCACCCTGGAGCTCAAGAGCGAGTTCCAGCAGTCGGTGGAGCAGGCGATCCGCCAGTACAAGCACGACCGGCCAACGAAGGCGAAGACCAACGGCAAGCAGGAGCCGCTGCTCAAGTTCAGGCGCGGCGCGCTGGTTCACTTCGCCGTCAGCCAGGACCGGGTGGCCATGACCACCCACCTGCAGGGCAAGAAGACAAAGTTCCTCCCCTTCGATCGCGGCACCGAAGAAGGTGGTGCGGGCAATCCGCCCCCGGCCTCCGAGAACGGTTACGCCACCAGTTACCTCTGGCGCGAGGTCTTCCAGCCGGATCACTGGCTGCACATCCTGGGGCGGTTCCTGCACCTGGAGCAGAAGACGCACGAGGACTTCCACGGCCGCCGGAGCAAGAAGGAAGCGCTGATCTTCCCGCGCTACCACCAGTGGGAAGCGGTCACCCGCCTGATTGACGCCACCCGGGAGGAGGGGCCCGGGCAGCGCTACTTGATCCAGCACAGCGCCGGCTCCGGCAAGTCGAACTCCATCGCCTGGACCAGCCATCAGCTGGCCAGTCTCTACAACGACCAGGGTGAGAAGCTCTTCGATTCGGTGATCGTCGTCACTGACCGCAACGTCCTCGACCAGCAGCTGCAGCAGACGATCTACCAGTTCGAGCACGCCAGCGGGGTGGTTCGCCCGATCACCGGTAGCGAGGGCCGCAGCAAGTCCGAGCAGCTGGCCGAGGCGCTGAAGGCGCGCACGCGGATCATCGTGGTCACCATCCAGACCTTCCCGGCGCTGTTTGAGGCACTGGATCGGCACAAGGATCTGGCCGCCGGCAAGTACGCGGTCATCGCCGATGAGGCGCACTCCTCGCAGACCGGCACCTCGGCGCACAAGCTCAAGGCGCTGCTCGGTGTCGAGCGCGGTGAGGATGAGGAGGTCAGTGCCGAGGAACTGCTTGATGAGGCGGTGGCGGCCCGCGGCCACACGGATCGGATCAGCTACTACGCCTTCACGGCCACGCCCAAGGCGCGGACGCTGGAGACGTTCGGCCGCCCGCCTGATCCCTCCCGGGGGCCGGCCTCGGACAACCTGCCGGCACCCTTCCACGTCTACTCCATGCGCCAGGCCATCGAGGAGGGGTTCATCCTCGATGTGCTGCAGAACTACATCACCTATAAGACGGCCTTCCGGCTGGCGCACCCCCACGGTGAGGCGTACGAGGTCGACGCCCGCGAGGCTTCATCGAAGATCGCCCGCTGGGTGCGGCTGCACGAGTACAACATCGAGCAGAAGGTGGAGGTCATCGTCGAGCACTTCCGCGAGCACGTGCGCCACTTGCTCGATGGCCAGGCCAAGGCCATGGTGGTCACCAGCAGCCGCCGGGAGGCGGTGCGCTACCAGATCGCCATGCGCAAGTACATCGACCAGCAGGGCTACGCCGATGTCCACCCGCTGGTGGCTTTCTCCGGGCAGGTGGAGCCGGATGAGGTGATTCGGCAGGCAGTGGATGAGCGCAGCAGCCTCCTCAATCCGGGGCTCAAGGGCCGCGACCATCGGGACGCCTTCGACACCGATGACTTCAACGTGATGATCGCGGCCAACAAGTTCCAGACCGGCTTCGACCAGCCGAAGCTCTGCGCGATGTACGTCGACAAGCCACTCCAGGGGGTGGATTGCGTCCAGACGCTCAGCCGCCTCAACCGCCCGTTCGAGGGCAAGGAGGGGCGCACCTTCATCCTCGATTTCGTCAATGACCCGGAAGAGGTGCGCAAGGCCTTCGAGCCGTACTACCACACCGCCGAGCTGGAGGATGTCTCGGACGCCCAGGTCGTCTACGACCTGATGCGCAAGCTCAACGACGCGCAGATCTACCAGTGGGAGGAGGTCACGCAGTTTGCCCACGCCTTCTACGACTCGAAGGCCAAGGACTCGAAGCTCAGCTACTACGTCCGCCCCGCGCAGGACCGGTTCCAGAAGCGCTACCAGGCCGCCATCGAGGCGATGCGCAACTGGGAGTCCGAGCGCAGGCGTGCCGAGTGCCAAGGCGATCAGGCCGGACAGCAGCGTGCGGAATACGAGCTCAAGGAAGCGAACGAGGCGAGGGAGTCTCTGGAACTCTTCAAGAAGGACCTCAACAGCTTCGTGCGCATCTACGAGTTTCTCTCGCAGGTGATCGAATACGGAGACCGTGATCTGGAGGCCCTGGCCGTTTTCGGCCGCTACTTGGGTCCGCTCCTACGCCTGGAAGCCATCGATAAGGATGAGGTCGACGTCTCGGAACTGGAGCTGACCCACTACCGCATCCAGAAGCAGGCCGAGCAGGCCGTTCGACTGGGAGAAGATCAGGGCGCGTACGCCCTCCGCCCGGTCAGCGAGGCCGGGTCAGGGCAGGCGCGGGAGCCTGAAAAGAAACCGCTCCAGGAAATCATCGACCGGCTCAACGATCTCTTCGGTCACGACACTGCCGACGAGGACAAGCTGACCTGGCTGCAGGAACTCGGCATCCGGGCGCGACGGCACGAGCAGGTCGACCGCCAGATCGACACCTACGATGTCGACCAGATCATGCACGGGAGCTTCCCCAAGGTGCTGGAGAAGATCCTCATCGACAGCATCCAGGAGCGTGAGCAGATGGCCACCAAGGCCCTGGAGAGCAACGACAACTTCGATGCCCTGGCGCGGCTGCTTGTGCGGTTTATGAAAGCGGAGAAGGCCGCGCAGCACTCATGACGATGCCGGGGTGTAGCCGACCCTGAACGTCGGTGCCAGTGCGGAGTTCCGCGATTGCGGCCCAGGACCTGACTCGGGCCCCAGTGAACGGTTGATGCCGCATGCATTGCAGCGCTGGGTGCAAGCCGATACCGTAGTCACTTAAGGATATCTTGCGTCGGCCGAGGCAACGGGCCACCCAGCGACACTATCAGGAGACAAGGACGGTCGTTTGATGCATCTCGCCTTCACCCCCGGCACCTTGTTGGGGGCAGCACCCACCCCAGCGGCACAGAAACCACGAAGCGCTTCACCACCATGCGTGTCGATAGGCCCAGGGGCCCGCGCGTGAGGCCGGTACCCGGCGACCTGCCAGCGGGGGCGCCGTGGCGATATACCACCCCTTGGAGGTACTGCTTCCAGCACCGCCGCCGGTGCGCGCCTTCCAAGTGTCTTCCAGCTATCTCCGTTGCCCTGGCTTGCTTGGTGCCGGGCGTTTTGTTCTTACGGCACCGGACCACCGACGCAATCGCCTCATCTCCCAGTTGCGGGATATACAGAATCACGGCCCACGGGGATACACAGAATCTGTCGATACCACTGTTGGGATGTAACCAGGAGGCTTTTAGATGGTTGAGATCACGAGAACTCCGTACGAGTACGAAGAGTTCCAATCGAAGGAAATTCAGTCGACGGCGCAACGGGTGGCGGGTCTGCGGGAAAAGGGAAGTCTATCACCCGAAGTTCTCCATCGTATTCGGCGGTTCTTCAAAATCAAAAACATTTACCACTCTAACGCCATCGAGGGGAATATCCTAGACGTCGGAGAGACGCGGCAAGTAGTGGAGATGGGGTTAACGATCACCGGTAAGCCTCTCAAAGACCAAGCAGAAGCCAGGAATTTGTCGGAAGCGTTGGATTTCCTTGAAGAGCTTGCGGCGGATTCGACAAGGCCCATACGGGAGCCCGATATTCGCCAGATCCATGGTCTCGTGCTGAAAGGGATCAATGACGACGAGGCCGGCGCCTATAGAACGGTCAATGTAGAAATCAGCGGTTCGGAGTTTGCGCCCCCGGGCCCCGAGTCATTAAGGGCCGAGATGAACCGCTTGGGAGAATGGCTGTCCAGTGCCAGCGTCCCTGGGGAACTTTTTGGCCAAGAAGATGCGTTGATCGCCGCAGCCGCGGCGCATACATGGTTCGTAACGATCCATCCATTTATCGATGGGAACGGCCGTGTGGGTCGGTTACTTATGAACCTGATTCTTATGCGGTACGGCTACCCGATTGCGATTATCACAAATGAGGATCGGCTACGGTACTACGATGCGCTTGAAACATCGCAAGGAAGCGATCTTACCGGTTTTATCTCCCTTTTAAACGAGTCTGTATGCGAGAGTTTAGAAGAGTACGAACGAGCGGCGGAGGAGCAGCGCGAGCATTTCGAATGGGCGGAATCGTTAGCACAGAAGTTTAGCGAACCGGAGCGCGTTCGAGCGCACAACGAGTACGAAGTGTGGAAGAACGCGATGGAGCTGCTAAAAAGCTACTTTCGACAGGCCGCCGAACTGGTCGACCAAGCGGATTACGCAAAGGTTTATTTTAGAGATTTCGGTACGCTCGATTTCGCCAAATACTCGGCTCTTCGGTTAGGGGATTCCGCGAAACGTACCTGGTTCATGCGGACGGACTTCCGCCAAGGGGATCGGTCAGCGCGTTATTTATTCTTCTTTGGTCATGCATCGCCGCGCTTGCGGGATAGATGCGATGTAACCCTTTTTGTTGCACGTGAGGAGCCAGAGGGCTCGTATCACTATGAGAGACTGGATAATCTTGGAAAGCCCAACGTTCCGCCGTTTTTTGAGTTGGGGTATGAGATGAGTAAAGAACGATTTGTGGTCCGCCATGAGAACCGTCGAACGAGAGTCGAGAAACTTGAGGAGATTGTGAAGAGTTTCTTTGAAGAAGTGGTGAGTAAACATTTCTCCGGATAGCATCATCCCAACAAGACGCTCAACCGGACGCTCGTATCTCGCGCCGGTTAGCTAAGCGTTAGCGGCAAGAACGATCAAGAACAATGGCAACCGCGGATTCAGAAATGACATATGAAGAGCTAGCAAGGCACGCCCAGAGATTTCTTGCTGAGCGTCCGGTTGTCGTGCTCGGTACGGGAGCCACGATTCCTCATGGTCTCCCGTCCATGTCAGCCCTTGCCGACGGGCTGCTCACCGCCATCACAGACAACCCCCAGGGCTGGGATGCCTTTGCCGAGCGTTTGCTCGCGACAAAAGACCTTGAGCAAGCCCTTCACGATGTGCCGCTGCCACAAGACACCGTCGAGAATCTGGTTCGGGCAACCTGGGAGATTGTTTCGGCAGAAGACATCGGACTTTACAATCAGCTCCTGAAAGGCGAAGTAGCCTTTCCGCTATCCGACTTGTTCGCCTACCTTCTGCGAACTGCGGACTCTCATCTCCGGGTTGTAACCACGAATTACGACCGCGTTGCGGAGTATGCTGCGAACGCGGTCGGGGCGTATGCGTCTACGGGCGTCACCGCCGGATGGCTTCAGCGTTTCGTCCCAACATCCGTTGATCGAGAGCGAGCGCCTTCACCCGGATTTGAAGGAATTGTGACGATCCTCAAGGTTCACGGCTCCCTCGACTGGTTTCGTGATGCTACGGACGACGTGATAGCGGTCCCCCTTGCACAAGCGGTTCCTGAGAAGATGAAGCCCCTTGTCGTAACTCCCGGCGTCAGCAAGTACAGGGAGGTCCACAAGGACCCTTTCCGAACCGTGATGAGCGCGGCTGATACCGTTCTCCGCAAAGCTACATGCTACGTGTGCATCGGATACGGTTTCAACGACGAGCATGTGCAGCCTGTGCTGCTGAACCGTGTCATGAAAGAGGACATTCCTCTCGTTGTCGTCACCAAGGAACTCACGACGCAAACCAGAACTGCTTTTTTGAACCAACCGCCGAAACGGTTCCTGTTCGTGGAGGAAGCTCCCAACGGTACCATGGTGTACACACCGACCGACCCCGGCGGAGTCGTCTTGGACGGTGTGTCCGTCTGGCAGTTGCAGAACTTCATGAACATGATCACCGGAGAAGGAGGGGGTTAGCGAATGCCGATTTTTGACTATAACGCCGACGACGCCATCGGCTCGGTGTACAGCGTGGACACCGGCACCGTACTGGTTAGTGTGTCGGATATCGATGCACTTCGCGGGATGCAGGTCAATCATCTTGTCGTTCTGCGCAGTTCGCGCGCGGGCCAACACTTGATTGGGCTGATCAACAAGATCATGCGCAAGGCCCTCGTTGGGGTAAGTGAGAACGAGCAGGATGGCGACGAGATCCAGGACGACCGTGCTGTCGTCGAAAACATCGTCCGCGTGACACTCATCGGCACTCTTGTTGATGCCGTCGGCACCGAGCAGAACGTCTTCCGGCGAACACTCGAGACGGTACCCGAGATTGATGCGCCATGTTTCATGCTAGGCGGCGAAAGGCTCACGGCGTTCATGCGTGCGATTTCTAAGCAAATTGTCGAGGGCCAGGAGCCGCTGAGTCTGGGCAAGTATACGCTCGACGAGGAAGCCGACGCTTGGATTGACGGAAACCGCTTCTTCCAGCGCCATGCTGTTGTGGTCGGTAGCACAGGGTCCGGGAAGTCGTGGACGGTTGCCCGAATACTCGAGCAGGTCGCCCGACTACCGAATGCCAGCGCTCTCCTTTTTGACATTCACGGTGAGTACACCACATTGGACGGTGACGGCATCAGCCAACTGAAAGTGGCTGGGCCGGGCGATTTAGCCGCAGGCAGAACCCTCACAGATGGCGTGCTCTATCTGCCCTATTGGTTGCTGACGTACGAGGAAATGCTTGCCATGCTCCTTGATCGGAGCGACCAAAACGCGCCCAACCAGGCGATGATCTTCAACCGCGAGGTGATCGACGCGAAACGGGCCTATCTTGAAGAAAATAAAAAGAAAGACGTGCTTGCTAACTTCACCATTGATAGCCCAGTTCCGTATAGCATCGAAGCCGTTCTGGAAAAGCTTTGTGAATGCGATACCGAGATGGTCCCTGGCGCGAACAACCGAGAGAAACAGGGCCCTTTTCATGGAAAGCTGACACGATTCATTCAGCGACTTCAGTCCAAAACCGGGGACCGCCGCCTTGGCTTCCTTTTCAGTGCGGGCGATGACGCCATGCGGTACGAATGGATGCAGGAGCTCGCGACGGTCCTGCTTGGCAGCACCGCCGTCCGGGGGGCGGGAGGCGTCAAGATTATCGACTTTTCGGAGGTTCCCTCCGACATCTTGCCCCTGATTATCGGCCTGGTGGCGCGTGTGGTATTCTCGGTCCAGCAATGGACCGAGAAGGACAAACAACATCCGGTTGCGTTGCTCTGTGACGAAGCCCACCTCTATATCCCGGAACGACATGAATCCGGTGTCTCCGAAGAAGGACTGAAATCATTTGAGCGCATCGCAAAGGAGGGGCGGAAGTACGGTGTGGGACTGACCGTTATCAGTCAGCGTCCGGCGGAAGTGAACCGAACGGTATTGAGCCAGTGCAATAACTTCGTGGCGATGCGCTTGACCAACGCGGAAGACCAAGCGGTCATCCGTCGTTTAATGCCGGACACACTCGGGAGCTTCGCGGACCTTTTGCCGATTTTGGACATTGGTGAAGCTTTGGTAGTTGGTGACGCGGCCATCTTACCCAGCCGCATCCGCGTTGACGAGCCGAACAAGCGTCCGACCAGCGCAACGGTGGATTTCTGGGATCGCTGGGCGGAAGAGGCCATTGAGAGCGGAATCGTAGATGGCGTCGAGGCACTTCGAAGGCAGCAAACGACCAGATCATGAGACTGTCAGTACGCCGCTAACAAGGCGCTGCAGTAGACGCGCTGACGGGCGCTTCTGAGTTTGGGCGTTATCGCGCCGAACAAAGCTCGGCGCATCTTGCGGGGTGGAAGTCCCCGTCGGGTAGGGTTAGACACCCACCCGTATCGAGTCTTGGGCCTGTGGCGGAGTAAGGGAAGACGAACAAGTCGGTCCTGAAAAACTCAGCAAGGTGCTGATCTGTCGCGGGTTCTCGGCCCTTGAGGGCGGCTGGGATCACCGGGTTTTGGTATCCTGCGATTCGAAACCTTGCAAACGTGGACGGCTGTGATGGGGCCCAAGGATGATCGACAGACGCCGCAGCACGATCTCTTCGGCATGGAGCTGGCCAACCTCATCAACCCGCGGCATCCGCTGGTCCAGCTCGCCGAGCGGATCGACTGGAGCGTGTTCGAGCAAAAGTGGGCAGGGTTCTTTCCCTCCACCACCGGCCGTCCGGCTGCACCACCACGGCTGATCGCCGGGCTGCTCTACCTGCAGCACGCCTACAACCTCTCCGATGAGGCCGTCCTTGAGCGCTGGCTGGAGTCGCCGTACTTCCAGTACTTCTGCGGTGAGCAGTACTTCCAGCACGAACTGCCCATCGACCCCTCATCGATGACGCGCTGGCGCAAGCGCATCGGCGAGGAAGGCGTTGAAGAGCTGCTCGCCCAGACGATTGAGACCGCCCGGCGCGAAGGTCTGGTCAAACGCCAGAGCCTGGAGCGGATTACGGTGGACACCACCGTCCAGGAGAGGGAAGGGATCTTCGATCACACCGAATTTCGTTGAGCGCAGATCGAACCCGCTCCTCAGCGCCCTGCAAAGGTCTGTGAAGCGAAGGGTTCCGACTCGGAGACGGCTCTAAGCCGTTGATTTGGTTGGTGGGCGGCGCTGGGATCGAACCAGCGACCCCTGCCGTGTGAAGGCAAAGGCGCGTGCCAGTCTCATCAAACGCTTAGCTAGGAAACGCCCGAAAAACAAGGCGTTGCATTCATCACCAGTCCCCGTTTATCCCCTCTTTCCCCCGTGGCTCCGGAGGTTCACTGTGACACAGGTGTGACACAGCTCCAAGGCGGTGTTGACCTTGCAGGTTGGGAAGCTACTCATCGCCCGAGCTTCATTTGTCCAGCGCCTGGCGCAGGCTCGATAGTTAGATCCGAGGTGAGGAGCGCGGCCAGGCCCTGAGAGCTTGATGCTGTCGAAGGCTTCAGGCGCGTTCTCCCGGCGGGCATGAAACCCACATCTGCACAGGCGGATTTACTCAGGGGAGTGTGGCTCTCCGGGAGGAGGGCCATTGTCCGCGTCACTTGCTGAAGGGGAAAGGGATCCAATATGCGCCGTTTGATGAACAAAGCTGAGCTGGCCGATCTTTTGGGTATTACGCCACGCAGTCTGGATCGCCGCCGAGAGCGTGATCCGAGATCGCTGCCCCCGGCGGTGCGGCTTGGCAGGAGCCTGCGTTGGCGCCCAGAGGACGTAGAGGAATGGCTGGGCCGACAAACAGAAGATCAGGTGTCACCGTCAGTCCGAAGGGGCCGGCCGCGGTTGCGCTCCTGCGGGTAGCAGGTTACTGCGGCGTACCCGGAGATTTGCAGCTGGTTATGGCGAGCTGCTCTATACAGTGGAGACGCAACTCGCGTGCCGAGGCGGCAGCGTCAATCTATCGGGACAGGGCATCAACGGCGGGATGTGCGGTTTCCGCGACTGAGTGCATCGCTCGCTCGAGACCCCCGCCAGGAGTGAGGGGCCCCCTGGTCGGCCTCTTGGCTGATTCACGGGGCATGCCCACCGCCGCGTTCCCTGCGCCACAGCCCGGTTACCGGTAGCTGTTTCGCTAGGGCGGAGGTTGCCCTCTCCTGATGCCAGCTCTGATCGCCGAATTTGGCCGCGGGCCGGATGCTGAGGGGGAACCCGAGTTCGAGGCCATTGAGGAAGCGTGTACGAACTCGACTCTCACGGTGCTCAAGCGCGCCAGGTGGTCGATCTTGGGAGCAGCCGTATAGTGGAGTGAGTCTCCTGGGGGGCGCACCGAAGCATTGGAAGCTATAGGAAGACTGGAGCAGTCGAAAGTGAAGGTTGCAGCGGGCAAAGGGACTGACCTTGACCCGACCCGAGATTGGCACGGTGATCCATTCCTGAAGTGCCGGTGCCCAGAGGCGCAGAGGCGGCGGGGCCCCTCAGGGGGTGGACCTCGCGCCGCGCTCAAGGAGTTCGGTGAGCTGATCTGCCCCCATGGGGCGACCGAGACCGAAGCCCTGGCCCCGCTCGCACCCGAGCCCTTGGACAAAGGCGCGCTGCGCGTCTGTCTCGATTCCCTCCGCCACTACCGGCATACCCAGCCCCTTGGCGAGGCTCACGATCCCGCGGACCAGGGCCTCGGACTTGGCGGAGCTGCCTATGCCGCTGACGAAGGCGCGATCGATCTTAAGCGTGGTCAGTGGCAGGGCCTGGAGGTAGGCCAGGGCGCTGTAGCCGGTGCCGAAGTCATCCAGCGCTAGTTGGACGCCCATGGCTGAGAGCTCCTCGAAGACCGCCTGGGTGCCCGCGTCGAGGTCGAGGAGCAGCGTCTCGGTGAGCTCCAGCTCCAGGGTGCCCTCGGGTACCCCGGTCTCGTCGAGGATTCGGGAGACCGAGCCGACCAGGTCGCTGGCGTGCACCTGCCGCGCCGAGAGGTTGACCGCCACCTGCATCGGATACCCCTGGTCCAGCCAGCCTCGGGCCTGGCGTGCCGCCGTCTCCAGCGTCCACTCACCAACCCGGTTGATCAGCCCCGACGCCTCAAGGATTGGGACGAAGACTCCGGGCGAGATCGGGCCGCGCTCCGGGTGGTCCCAGCGCAGGAGGGCCTCGGCGCCGACGATGCGCGCCGAGGCGAGATCAATCTGCGGCTGGTAGGCCAGGTAAAGCTCCCCTTTGTCCACCGCCCGCCGGAGCTCGGCGCGGAGCGTGAGCCGCTCCCGGAGCCGCTCGCTGGTCTGCGCGTCGGCGAGCCTGATGCTGGAGGTACCGGTGGCGAGGGCTTTGGCCGCGGCCGCCTCCGCCTGCCCGAGGAGCGCGCCAGACTCCAGGCTGTCCTTGGGGAAGAGTGCCGCCCCGGCACACGCCGAGGCGAGCGGGGCTTGGTCGCGCTGGGTAGCCAACTCGCGGTTGACCCCCTCGAGTAGCTTGCGGAGGAGGTCCGTGAACTGCTGCTCCGCGTCCGAGGGCCGCTCAAGGACGGCGATGATGCGCCCGCGAGCGGCAACGCCAAGGAAGTGGGACTGGCCAGCGAGCTGCTTGCGCAGGCCAAAGGTTAGGGCCTCGAGCAGCGCATCGCCGGGCTCTTCGCCCATGCCCTGGGTGATGGAAGCGAAGTCGCGGATCTCGACGGCCGCCACGGCGAGTTCCTGGTCGAGCCGCTCGGCGCGGTGCAGCGCATCTTCGAGTAGCTGCAGTGTGTACTTGCGGTTGGGTAGCCCCGTGCGGGGATTAAAGTTCGCGTGGTAGTGAAGTCGCTCGGCCTCGAGGCGGCGAAGCTCGGTGACCTCCCGCTGTACCGCGACCAGGTAGCGGGCCTCGCTGTCCGGGGTAGTGACGGGGGCGATGTTCCACCACGCCCGGTAGCGGGAGCCGTCCTTGCGGTAGTTCCAGGCCTCCCCTTCGAACCAGCCGTGGTCGCGCAGGTCCGCCTTGAGTCGGTCCAGTACCTCGCGCTCCGTGTCCGGCCCCTGCAGCACGCGCGGCGTCTGCCCCACGATCTCGTCCGGGGTGTAGCCGGTGATGCGCGTGAAGGCCTCGTTGACGTAGATGATCTGCGGCCCTGGCGGCTCGAGTTCTGCGGTGGTGATGACGATCGACTCGCCTGCCTGGCTGATCGCCGCCTCCAGCAGGCTTTGGCCGTCCCGCGCTGTCAGCAAGTCAGTGAGCGCCCGGAGCCCCTCTACGGCGCCGTCCGTTTGGGCCATGATCATCGTAGGTCAGACTCCCTGTCAGCGCCTCGATATGGCCGAGGGTAGATGATCCGGTCCCTTGATCGCCAGCGCCGTGGTCAGGGGGGGGGGCCTCAGCGGCCATCTCGACTCGGCGGATGGTCGATCAGCGCCTCGAGCGGGCCTGGGGGCGCGAACGAAGCAGAAATCCTGCCCTGCCGACAGCCCTCGGTGATCAGCTCCGCGCGCTCGCCCTCGGTTTGGGTGCCCTCGGCGATGATCCGGTGGGTGACCTCGCTCGCCTCGGCCATCACTGCCACATGCGCCGAGAACCGGATCGCGGCGCAGGGTGTCGGATCGCGCTGGTCGTCCCAGCCTTGGCCGATGCGTATTCCGGACGATCGTGACCGCGTTTTCCGCGTGAACGTGACCGATTCCGAGGTGCTTTGCGGAATCGCTGGTCACGGTGGCGGAATCGGCGGTCACGATCGCGGAATCGCATCCAACCGACTGGAATCCTTCAGCTTGATCCGGCATACCGGTTGCCTTTGCCCGAGCGGAGGCGGCCATGCCGGGGGAGAGGGTTCCAATGAAGAAGATCGTCGAGGTACTGCGCCTCAAGCACGAGGCGAAGCTCAGTCACGCGCAGATCGCCCGGGCCTGCGGGCTGTCCAAGGGGGCGGTGAGCAAGTACGTCAGCCTGGCCCAGGCCAAGGGGCTGAGCTGGCCGCTGCCCGAGGGCACGGATCAGGGGCGGCTTGAGGCGCTGCTCTACCCGGCTCAGCGACCGCCGGAGCGTTTCGCCGAGCCGGACTGCTTCCAGATCCATCAGCAGCTCAAGCGCAAGGGGGTTACGCTCCAGCTGCTCTGGGGCGAGTACGCCGCCGTCCACGGCGAACGCGCCTACCGTTACAGCCAGTACTGCCACCGCTACCGACAGTGGCGGGCTCGGCAACGGCGCAGCATGCACCAGCTCCACCGCGCCGGGGAGAAGGCGTTCATCGACTACTGCGGCACGACGGTGGAGGTCATCGACCCCGATACCGGTGAGCTGCACCGTGCGCAGATCTTCGTCGGTGTGCTCGGCGCCTCGAGCTACACCTTTGCCGAGGCCACCTGGAGCCAGTCCCTGGCAGACTGGATCGGCTCGAATCAGCGCATGCTGCGCTTTTTCGGCGGAGTGCCGACGCTGCTGGTGCCGGACAATCTCAAGGCGGCGGTGACCCGGGCCAACCGGTACACCCCGCAGGTCAACGACACCTACGCGGAGATGGCCGCGCATTACCACAGCGCCGTGTTACCGGCGCGGCCGTACAAGCCGAAGGACAAGGCCAAGGCCGAGGTCGCTGTGCAGCTGGTCGAGCGCTGGATCCTGGCGCGACTGCGCCATCAGCGCTTTTTCTCCCTTGCGCAGCTCAACCAGGCGATCTCGGCGCTGCTTGTCGATCTCAACGAGCGGCCCTTCCAGGGGCGCACGGAGAGCCGCCGCGACCTGTTCGAGGCCATCGACCGGCCCGCGCTCAAGCCGCTGCCGGCAGATGCCTACGAGTTCGCCGAGTGGCACAAGGCCAAGCCGGGGATCGACTACCACGTCGCTTTCGAAGGGCGGCTCTACAGCGTCCCCCATGCCCTGGTCGGCCAGACCCTGGAGCTGCGGGTCACCGCCACGGCCGTCGAGATCCTGCACAAGGGCCAGCGGGTCGCCGTCCACGCCCGTTGCGGCAAGGGGCGGTACGCCACCATTACGGAGCACATGCCCAAGTCCCACCAGGCCCACCGCGAGTGGTCACCGGGGCGTTTCCAGCGCTGGGCCGCGGCGATCGGCCCGGCCACCGCCGCACTGGTCCGCTTCCAGCTCCAGGACCGGCCTCACCCGGAGCACGGCTACCGCGCCTGCCTGGGCCTGCTCAACCTGGCTCGCCGCTATAGCCAGCCGCGCCTGGAGGCGGCCTGCGCCCGAGCCCTGGCGCTGGGGGCGCCGCGCTACAAGAGCGTCGCCTCCATGCTCAAGCAGGGGCTCGATCAGCAGCCGCTGCCCGACGACAGCGAGGCGCAGGACGAACTGCCGGTCCACACCAATGTCCGCGGCGCCGGGTACTACCACTGAGAGGGGACGAAGCCATGCTCCATCAACAGACGATCGAACAACTGCGCACGCTCAAGCTCACCGGCATGCTCGAGGCCCTGGAGCAGCAGCAGGCGCAGCCCCAGACCCACGAGCTGTCCTTCGAGCAGCGCCTGGCCATGCTCGTCGAACGCGAGCGTCTGCACCGCGAGAACCGCCGCCTCGCCCGGCTACTCCAGCAGGCTCGGCTGCGCGTGCCGGCCTGTGTCGAGGACATCGACTACCGCCACCCCCGCGGCCTGGAGAAGCCTCGTATGGCCGCCCTGGCCCAATGTGACTGGATCCGCCAGGCGCAGAACCTGTGCCTGACCGGACCGACCGGGTGCGGTAAAACCTGGCTGGCCTGCGCGATCGGCAACCAGGCCTGCCGGCAGGGGCTATCCGTGCGCTACCTGCGCCTGCCCAAGCTCTTCGAGCAGCTGCGCATCGCCCACGGCGATGGCTCCTACCCCCGGCTGATGGCCCGACTGCTCAAGACTGAGCTGATCATCATCGATGACTGGGGTATTCAAAAGATCAGCGCCGCTCAGCGCCAGGATCTGATGGAGGTCATCGAAGATCGCCACGGCCGGCGCTCAACGCTGATTGCCAGCCAGATGCCCGTCGAGCACTGGCACGAGCTGATCGGCGAGGCGACGCTGGCCGACGCCATCCTCGACCGCCTGCTCCACGGCGCGCACCGACTGGAGCTGCGCGGTGAGTCGATGCGCAAACAGCCTCCGCCCGGCGCCCCAGAGCCCGCCGATGACCCCGCCACCCCTGACGACAGCGTTACTGCGTAACGGAGATCGCCACCATGGCCCGTACCAATGCACAGCGCCAAAGCGCCTTCCGACAACGCCACCTCAAAGGGATCGACGAAGACATCGAGATGCTCGAGCGCATCAACGCCCTGGTCCACTTCGCGGCCAAGCGGAACCTCGAGCGCCTGGCCTGCCATCACGGCA
The DNA here is from genome assembly GCF_022228075.1 of Halorhodospira sp. 9628. NCBI lineage: Bacteria > Pseudomonadati > Pseudomonadota > Gammaproteobacteria > Chromatiales > Ectothiorhodospiraceae > Halorhodospira > Halorhodospira sp. 9628. Next base: position 213,981 of record NZ_JAJNRF010000003.1, on the reverse strand, counting down.
TGACCCAGCGAGCCGTGCTCGAGTGGGTCCTTGACGATGCCGTCGGGCGCGTCCTGAACACCCTCGATGGACCGGCGCAGGACGCCTTCCTCGACCTCGAACCAGCGTTACGCAGTAACGAAGGAGGTGAAGCCAAGCGTTGACGGATCGTGACCGGTCCACGTAGAAAATCCATTCCAGTGCGGAACCGATGTGCAGACCGGTCACGATCAGCGGAATGAGAGCGGTCACGTTCGCCGGAATGCGCAGCCGATTAGCACCAGGCTGTTGGGTAGCAGCTAACTGCTCGTATGTCGGGGCCGGCGAAGATCATGCCGCACGGTGGGCATTCAATCAGTCCGCGAGTCCGGTGTGCTCAAGGGTCACGCGCTGGAGGTGGTCCCGGCAAAGAGCTCAGCCATACCGGCCGTGTCTCGGATGCGGATCGTGTCGTTGAACGTTGCCTCGGACAGCGGTAGCGTTAGCTATGGAGTGTGTAGGCATTGGTTCATTTTGTCCCAACGTTATGAGTAACTGGACCTTTCGGCGCTACGCCAATCGATCTGCCTGCCTGCGCTGAATGTCCGGGGTGAACAGGTTGGGGATCGTCGCGACAGGGGGGAGGGGGTATGCCGAAGCGAGGGCCAGCGGAGCTACATGCGGCATGCGAGCACTACCTCACGACCTTTTTTCACGATAGAGATTCCGAGTCATCCAAGGCCCTCGCGGCGCCCGAGATCTCGGGGTTTGGCACCGGCATTGACGAGAAGGTCTACGAAATCGAGGACGCTGCCGCGCTCTATGCGCGGGATGTGGAGCAAGTTCCCTCACCAGTACATTACACCCTCCGACGCAGCAAGGCGTTTCTGTTGTCGAAGGATATGGGACTGGTCATGGGCGAGATGGACTGGCACCTTCATCTGGCCGCTCAGAACGTCATCATGCGCGAGGTCCGGTTCTCACTGGTGTTTCGGCAAGAGGGGAATCAGTGGCAGCTCTGCCATAAGCACCTATCACAACCGAGTACGGTCCACGGCTACGGCGAGGCATACCCGCTGAAGGAGCTTGAAGACAGGGCGGCCGTGCTTGAGCGCATGGTTGCTCAACGCACGGAGGAACTTGAAGCCGCGCACGAGAAGCTGCATCGACTGGCCACGACCGACCTCGTCACTGGGCTGCATAATCGGTATCACGCAGACGAAGTCCTGCGCAACGAGCTTGCTCGCCGCGCTCGCGCCGATTCCGACCTGGCCATCATCCTGCTCGATGTGGACCACTTCAAACCGATCAACGATTTTTGGGGACACCATACCGGTGACGAGGTGCTGCGGGCCTTGGCGGCGGTTCTTCGGGAACGCGTGCGCGAGACTGACACGCTCGGACGCTGGGGTGGTGAGGAGTTCATCCTCATCTGTCCGGCTACGAACCTTTCCCAGGCTATTAGCCTTGCCGAAGACCTCTGCCAGCGCGTGGCCGCTCAGAGATTCCCTGTGGATCGCGATGTGACCGTGAGCCTGGGCGTGACGGCTCACTATGCCGGCGAGCCCGGTCATATTCTATTGGAGCGCGCCGATCGGGCGCTCTACCAGGCAAAGGCCGCTGGCCGTAACCGCGCTGTTGCACTGATGCGATGATGAAGTCCAAACCGCCGGTTCGAGCCGCAGTCTCCATGCAGGTTGCCGCCGCCTTTAGGCCCTCGAAAGTTGCGAATCCCCCACGCGAAGCGATTCTCGAGGGGGGGAAGTGTCTGTGTTGACCAGAACTCCGCTGATTTTGGGATGCTCCCTCGGCACCGGTGACCGTTGGCAACGGTATGCTCAGGGCGGCGATCAGGGCTGGAGTTCGCCAATGATCTTCCGAGTGATCCTGGACACCTCCGCTGACACTCTACCTAGCTGGTAATCCGCATCATGCTCGATCAGTAAAATCCGGACACCTTCAACTGCTACTTCTAAGCGCTGATGGATCTGCAGGGCCTCGGCGAGAACGCCAAGCGCCTCATCCCGGACCGCTGGGTCCACGCCTTCGCTAGCGAGAAACGAGTCGGCCACCGCGCGGAACACCGCACACTGACCCTCAAGTAGCAGCTGAGCCTCCACCAACCGGGCTTCACTGCCACCATCGGGGTCGAGCGCCTTGTCTCTGCTCGCGCCGCTGATCCACCGCTGAAGCCGATACGCGACGCGGGTGCAGCCCTCCAGCTCTGCGCAGGCTTCTCGAAAGGTCGGGCAGGAATGCGATTGTGAGATGACAAACGTGCTCAGCCTATCGATATCTCGGGCCAACTGGGAGCACCAACTGCGGAGAGTGGCGGCATCATCGTTGTTGGACATGTCGTTGGGCCCTCGTTCCATGGTGGTGCGCCGGAAAGCAGACCACCCAGCCAGTGGCTGCAGCATCGCGGCAGTCTTCGACCCTGTTAGAAGCCTGAGCATATATACAGCAACAGTGCTCATCGTTCAACTCACGCCCTTGGCCGCTCGGCCTGGCCGGCACGACCACGGGGCTGCGCCCCCGCTCTGCAGTGGCAGTTTTTCGACCACCACGCATGGAAATTTCCGTGCGGATCACAGGCTATCCAGTTCGTAACCGAGGCGCTCTTTTTTTTCGATGATCCGGATCTGTTCATCCTCTGCCGCCCGCATGGATGGAAAAGGTTTTGATGGGCCCTGGCGCCCAAAAGAGCCAACCTTTCCCCAGCGGCAAACAAGCACAGCGGCATCAAAGAGGTCCTCGCGCACCTCCACGTTGTACCAAAGCTCTCCCTTTTCAGTCTTTTTGTTCATGTGCATGATATTCTCCCTGTAAGTCGAATGATGTTTTTGGTTCGGTTTATTTGATACAGGTATCACCGCAGGCCAGAAGCGAACGGCGCTCTGTGCTACGTTCTTTCAAAGCAGGTGGTTCTGCAGCTTCAATTTACTGGGCCTCGCATTGTTGGCCTCACTGGTGAGCCTGTGGATGTTGGACTTTCAAGTAGAAGTAGAGAGACCTGTGCAGGCCCGGCAGTCACGGCAAAACATGCTGGATCAGAGGCTCCGAACGGTAGGATCGATGCTGATTGATCACGGTCACCGCCCCGCCAGGAGAGAAAGCTGGCGGGCCGAGCTGAATGTGGCGAATCGGGTACAGCCGGTGAAACTCGATGAGCGGGGTTGCAATCGAGGAGGAAGGGCAGGCCGCCCTTTCCTCCTGGCGGGGCGGTTCTTGGCGACCTAGGATCGGCTGCGTCTAAGCGGGCTTGTTTCCCAGGGTGTAAGCGCCGGTGGAGTACGAGATCAGATACGGGTCCGGCTGCCGGGCCTTTCCGCTGACTGCGCTGGTTGTCTTGGCGTTTTGGATGTCATCGTTCCCCCCGCCAGGAGAAAGGGGCCGCGAATCCTCCTGGATTTCAATCAAGTTCATCGGCGTTCTGCGATACTGCTAGGGCTAATACTCTGATCTCGCTGGCAAGCGCGGTTCCATAACTGACTTTACCTCGCGCTCTGCGGGTTAGTTTCAGTTATGCTGCCGGTCCCCGCGGCTGAAATCAGAAGATAAACGATCCGCTCTGGATCAGGGTTGCTTAGCGGGGTTTGCCTAGGGCACACAGGTGGCGACCCCTGCTTCCCTGGCGGGGTGGTCTTGGGTCCTTAGTCAGTGTTGGTCATGCCCATAGAGATAGGCCTTTCCGTATCAAGCGGGCCGAGCACAAGATACCACTACACTGACCACAGGTTTTGTCCCTGCCGGCCACAGGAGTTGCCGCCCCTCTTTTACGCTACCTTTGCCCCGACCAAGGTCGGTTCATCTTGGCGGGGGCATGCCTACCCGGAACCAACCATGGATCATCGCGTACCTTTTCCATGCGGTATGTAATCCTTGTAATTCGCCTTGTACCCCCTTCAGGCTGTTCGTAAGTACCTGTTCCTACGATTGTTGTTGTTTTTGTAATCCTGTAATCTCGTAATCTATAAAATTGAGACAAGCGAACCAGATTCCATCTAACGGGTGCACTGAAGTGGCGAGATGTCATAGACAAGGTATCTGTATCACAGATGGCGAAGAAAGAGGCGATTACAAGATTACAAGATTACAGTTCGCCTACGACATGTTGTTCTTGGTTATGTGCGTAGCTCAGCGTGCGCCTGATGCTGGGCTTGGCCTGCAGAAGCGGTACGGCGAGTCAGGGGGCAAGCATGGGCAGAGCTCCGGTGGAGGGGTGATAAAAATATATATACGGACACTTCCGGCCCGGCGACAGGCATTTTCAGCTGCGTACAAAATCAGGTTGTTTATTTGCTCGTGGACGCGTGGGCGATATCCGACCGCCTGACCTTTTGGGTTTACAACAAACATCGGCGCGGCAACTCTCTCTAGAGGGGGTTCGGACAACTCTAATGCGCCGCGTGGTAAAGGGTTGTTAGCATGCCTGCCCGGCTGTGCAAACCAGGCGGTCATCGCAACAGCCGAATGGGGCCGGGGTTATCTGAATCGCGCCTAAGGTTTCTCTCCGAAGCAGCCACCAGTCTTACACCTAGCGTCATCCGAAATCACCAACAGACAAGTAGGTGGTGACCTGGCAAGTGGCGTTAAGTTTCTTAACATAGCTGCAATCTCCGCCTTCTGAGGTGATGCCTTTAGTCGTCTGGGCCTACGCAGAAGTAGCAACTCCCTCTGAAATGAAATCCTGCGTCAGCTGAAAAAATTGAATTCTTTGAAAGCCTAGGGGCCGTCTTGAATCAGCACCGAGGTTGTTGGTTTGCCGTTTATCCTGTATGACTTGACTCCCGTTCCATCCGCTGACAAGTTCTTAAAGATCTCAGTCTTTTTGTTCTTCAGGTGTGGGATCTCCTCAGGTGCTTTGCTCTCGATAAGAAAATCGTGCAGCATTTTAGCCGGGTTTTTCAAAAAAAGGCGCTTCTTCGCAGTGTCTTGAATCAGGAACGGAGAATGAAATCGTTCGGTTAAAAGCCATGTCCGGAACTCATCGGAAATCGCTTCAAAGGAATCCTTGAGGTCGCTGAGCTCTTGAGAAATGCTGTGCCTTCTATGAAAATCATTCAGGTACTTCGTTGCCTCTCGGTCTGCCAAGTCTCGTCCCATAGAACGATAAAGCGCCACCTGGTTATTGAGGTGCTCCGCCATCCAGGACGTAACTGTGCTCCGGTAGCTCGTGGTGTTTTCGTTGAAGAGATCCCGCTCGTTAAGGGTCCCGGTCTTACGGATGAAGCTGAAACGCCGAGAGAACTGTTCCTCGACTCCATGATCAGTGGCCATATCCGGAACATTGTCCGCGGAGGTGAAAAGCTTCGCGAAAACGGGGACTCTCGATGCCAATTGGTGTTTCGGTGCAAGCTCGAGTGTGTGCTCAAGCTGTTTGATTTCGGGTTTTATGGAATTGAACTCGTTTACAACGAGCACCCATGAACGTATGAAATCGCGAGGCGTTTTAGCGACCGGCGACCCTTGGAACATTTTTTGGATCTCCGTGACAGAGAGCTCCACCACAAGGCCGAGATCGGCTAAGCAGCTAGTGAAAAACCCTTTCCCCCAATCAGAGTCTGCACGCAGCCAAAGAAATGCTTTTTTTCTGTCCCTAGAAAAGCGGGCGGCGGCAAACATATTGAGCACGTCGACACATTCCGGGAAGTGCTCCTTGAAATCTTTGATGATGCTTGGGTCTGGTTCGGTGGTCTTTTTAAAACCGGTGTGTGGGATTGTAATATGTACACTGTTTTGTTTGACTCTAACTCCGGGTTTGGAGGCGAACATATCTTCTCGCCACATGCTTCTGCTTGCCTGGGCTGTGGACTTGAGCTCGGTAAAAAACTCATCCCACGGCATCCTGGTGATACGGCGCACTTCTCTTTGTGTTTTGTCCCGAGAAGTTTTGGGGGGCTGTATAGAAATAACACGCGACTTGATGAATTCGGTGTTTGCAATATCTCCGAAGCGGTCTTTGAGAAAGCGAAGGACATCCTTCTCCTTCAAAACGACATAAGAACCGTCATCGTTAATACAGAAAAAATCATATCTCGAGATGTCGAAAAAACACCGTTGGAAAGCGTTCTGGATGGGCGTTTTGTCGATGTTCAGGGCTTCAAGCTTGTCAGCGTCTTCCTCCTCGTCAATGTCCAGCTCACGACACATTGTTTCTTTGATCACACTTTGGAGGCGTGCTGCTTTTTCTGCGAAGGTATCATCGTCATCTTCAGGCTTCCAATAGGCTCCCGTGACCGAGCCACCCCAGAAGAGTGCCAAGGGCGAAACAGACATGTCCCCACGGATGGCCTGCAGGGCATTGTCCTTGTTTTTCTTCGAAGACTGCGGCCAAAGTGGGCCGCCGCGCACTTCGCTTGTAGGTTGCTTTAGCTGTGATTTCAGCATGATCCTGCCTCTTTCTAGTCGTTTGGTTGATGCCTCGGGTCTGTGTTCAGGCTTGAGGCCTCGTCGAGCTGTTTGGGGTTCTGTAGGGACTAGGTGAGGCTGTGCAGAGAATCCGGGGTGTTGGGAAAAAAAATGGCCATCGGCGGATCGGCCGTTGGCATTGACTGGGCCGATGGTCCGGAGTCTTCGGCTCGGGCGTGCCGCGTCGGGCTGGAAGGTGGGAGCCTTGGCGGCGGGTGTGTTCGGCCCCGAGTCGGGGGGGGCCGGATGATGGTCATCGAGTGTTCGAGGTTGTGCATTCGATGGCCGAAAGGTGCGGGAGTTATTGCCGTTGGTACGCAAGCACTTGGCTGTAAAAGTGGAGTGTAGTCGCTCCGGCGATCCGGAAGTCGGAGCTTAGGTTTCTGGCTGGATGGGGAGTCTTGAAGGTCTGTCGAAGGTGCTCGCGCGCTCTGAAAGGAGCGGTAGGCAGTGCCACCGCTCCGCGGTCACGTTAAAGAGGAGATGTTGTGCTAGTCGTCATCCTGGTCCCGCGTGAAGGCATGTTCCTGGTTCTGCGCACACAGCCAAACAGCCTTGAAACGCTTCAAGAGGTCCTCTCGCTTGCGGATCAGCCGCAGAGCCTCGTGGATGAGTTCCTCAGTCTCAGGGGTATAGGTCGGGCTATTACGGATGCTTCGGATTGGATAACGGATGGTCTTTGCGGACCAGACCATCAATCGCCCGTCCCGAGGCGAGGAGCCCCTGATATTCTTCTTGCTCGGCTTCGCAAACCATTGCTTCCACGTCGGGTGCGGGCAACCGGCGCAGTTTCGGCCGCAAGAGTTCATATACAAAAGAACGGCACCCGGAACTCTGTCTTGGGCGGCCCGCAGTCGCTGCTCGATGTATAGGAGCTGCTGCGTGATCAACGCCACCAATGCAATGCAGTACTCCATTCGCTCGATTAGGCGGTCAACCCCGCCGGATTCGGAGCCATTCTGGTCAATTGAGCTATCGTCTGAACACATCTCGTCACTCCTTTATCAAAGTCCATACGTTGAGGGCATGCCTTCTCAAGACCCGGCGGAAAGCCCTGAATCGGATACTTCTCCGCTCTTGCGCTCGTCCATGCTGAGAACCGGTCAGGCATGGGGAGCGCGACGCCCTTGAGTTCGGCTGCCTCGGCCCATCTCACGCAGAAACCTCGGTGCCGGTGGCCGCAGCTGGAAGGGCCGCCGGTCCGCCGGCCGTCCAGGCTGCAGGTAGGTACTCAAGATCCCCGCTGTGGTGATAAGGGAAGGGAGTGCAGAAAAAAGCGAGTGATCGAGATCGGGGAAGGCTTTGAGGAGAGGCGACCGGCGCGCGCTGGCCTTGATCCGGCTACACTGCCACCGGGTTGAGGGGCTTGCAGCGAGGGCTGTGGCAGGGCTGGTGAGGAACTCCAGACGGTAAGGGCCATGCCCGGGGCACGCGTTGGTATCCCATGAGCCTGGCCCGGTTCGTCAGCAACGCGCCCGGAACGCCCGGCTGCGCCCGTTCTCGGTCATGCCCCTCATCCCTGGCGGGGGAGAGAGAGGGTTGCTCACGCCGCTTCTGACCGAAGTCGATCGAGAAAAAGCCAGAGCTCTTTGCGCTCGAGCGGCTTATTGAGATAGGCATCGCAGCCGAGGCCGAAACACTCCTGCTGGAAGTGCTCGAGCGCATGGGCGGTGACCAAAGCGATGGGCGTGTGCGCCAGGGCGTGCTCAGCCTCCTGTGCCCGGATTTGCCGCAGCGCATCACGGCCATCCATCTCGGGCATCTGGAGATCGAGCAGGATGACATCGGGTCTCGAGTGCTCCCAGTGCTCGATGGCCTCCCGGCCGGTCTCCACCCAGGTGACTTCCTCGCAGCCGGCCTGAGTGAGCAAAGACTGGATCAACAGGGCGTTGGTTGGCTCATCCTCGGCAACAAGGACGCGCAGGCCGCTGCCGGGAGACGTGCTTGTATCAACCTCGGTCTCCTGAGAAGTGTGTTGCACCGGGGTGGCCGAGGCGGCCGGCGGCATGATCACCGTGAAGTGGAAGCTCGTTCCGCGGCCCGGCTCGCTCTCCACCGAGATGTCCCCACCCATTAGCTTCACCAGCTCCTTGCAGACCTTCAGCCCCAGCCCGCTGCCTTCCTTGCGGGCAAGGGCAGGGCCGGCCTGCCGGAACGCCTCAAAAATCTGGGGCTGATCCTTTTCGGGGATGCCGACTCCGGTATCCGCGACGGTGAAGTGGAGCTCATTCTCCGGTGAAGCCCGCTCGACCTGCACGCGGATGCCGCCGGTCTCGGTGAAGCGCAGGGCATTGCTGACCAGGTTGTAGAGCACCTGACCGAGGCGCACCGGATCACCTCGGACCCGGCAGGGCACGTTGGTGCTGGAAGACCATTCCAGATACAGGCCCTTCTGTTCAGCCAGTGGTGCGAGAAAGCCTAGCTGGGCATTCATGAATTCGCACAGATCGAAATCCTGCTCGCTTAGCTGAACACGGCCGGCTTCCAGCCGCGAGAGCTCCAGGACGGTCTCGATCAGCCCCAGCATGGTCCGGCCGCCGGCTCGGCAAAGGTCAACATGCTGACGCTGCTGCGGATCAAGCTCGGAGTGAGCCAGCTGATCCAGAAACCCATGGATGGCATTGAGCGGCGTGCGCAGATCGTGGCTGACCGCGGCGAGGAATATCCTCTGGTCCTCGAGCGTGCGCTGGCGCTCTTCTTCCAAAGTCCGGCGCTCGCTGATATCGCGCAGGATTCCGGCGGCGTGCCAGCGCCCGGCAATCTGTACGGGTGCCAGGGTCAGCTCCAGGGCGACCTCGTGTCCGTCACGGTGGATGGCCACGACCTCAGTCTGTTGGCCCACGCGGGTTTTGCCGCCGGACTCTCGGAAATAGCGCATACCCGCCTGCATGGCCGCCCTGTGGCGCTCGGGGACGAAGCGGTCATGGAAAGGTGCTCCTTCAAGCTCTTCAGCGCGATAGCCGAGCAGCTTCTCGAAGGCCGGGTTGCAGTACACCAGCCGGTCCTCGGCATCGATCAGCACGATGGCATCGCGTGCGGCGGTGGTGATTGCCTGGAATTTGGCTTCGGCGGCTTGATGCGCCTGTTCGAGATGGCGCCTGGCGGTGATGTCCTCAAGGATATGGACGGAGTACCGGTAAGCCCCCAGTCCGTCCCGAGCGACATACGAGCGCGATAGGAAGGACCGGCCATCCGGCACGGAGAACTCCTCGGCGGTCTCGGCGCAGCCGGTCTCGGAAGCAGTGCGCTCCCCGGCCGACACCTTGGCCATGGCCGACTGACAGCCGGGCAGGGAACCCACGCCGCGGGGGAAGACGTACCAGTAGGGTTGGCCGATTACCTCTTCGAGCGTGGCGCTGGCCTCCTGGAGGTATGCGCGGTTCGCCCGCAGGATGCGATACTCCTGATCGTGGAGGAAGATCGGATGCCCCATGGCATCCATGGCATCGTCCCAGCTAAGAGTGGGGTTCGCGTCCATCGGGCGCTCCTGGCGTGGTGCCGTCATCGGGGTCCTTCCGCGGCACCAGCGACTTGATCCACTGTCGCAGTTCCGTGCGACCCAGCGGCTTGCTTAGGAATGCATCAAAGAGACCGGTCTCGAGGACCGACTCCACTTCGCTGCGGGCATGGGCAGTGTAAAGGGCAATGGCCACCCGGGTGCACCGCTGGGCTCTCTCCTCAGCCCGGATGCGCTCGGCGAGTTCATCGCCATCGACTCCGGGCATGTGGAGGTCGAGGACCAGGGCATCAAAGCGCTGCGTTTGCCAGGCCTCTAGAGCGCTGGCGCCATCCTCGGCCGTGGTCACCGTGCAGCCGAGCTGCTCGAGCAGAGTCCGGGCGAGGAAGACATTGACCGCCTCGTCATCGGCCACCAACACATTCAGTGCGCTGGCCGGAGCATCCCCGCCAAGCGGAGGAGGGGTGCTATCGACGCCAGTGTCGGTATCGCGCTCCGTTTCCTGTGCCGCCGGCGGCAACGGGAGCGTCACGGTGAACGTGGAGCCCACCCCGGGTGTGCTCTGAAGAGAAATCTCCCCGCCGAAAAGCTCGGTGAGTTCGCGCACAATGGCCAGTCCCAGGCCATGGCCGCTGCGCGAGCCACGGTAGCCGGCGCGATCGAAGGCCGCAAAGATGTGCTCCTGATCCTCCGGGGAGAGCCCCGGCCCGGTATCGCGCACCCGGAAGCTGATCCGTTCATCGGGCTCTGCGCATACCGTCAGATCGACCTGGCCCTCATGGGTGTACTTGATCGCATTACTGAGCAGGTTCGAAAGGATCTGTCCCAGCCGGGTGGCATCGGCCTCCACGGATTGGGGCACGCCAGGGTCGATGCTGCAAGAGAATACCAAGCCGTGTTCTCTAGCCAGGGAGTCGTACACGCTGCGCTGGCTCTCGATCGCCGCATGCAGATCAAAAGGCGCCGGGCGCAGTTCCAGCCGGCCAGCCTGCAACCGGCCGAGATCGAGCAGCGAGTCGATCAGCTCCAGCAGGCGAGCGCTGGCTCGGCGGCAATGCTTTACATACTCCTGGCGCTGCTCTTCGTCCAGATTCGGTTCGGCGAGCAGCTCCATGAATCCGGTCAACGCATTGAGCGGGTTGCGCAAGTCGTGACTGACCGCGTTGAGAAAGGTGTTCTTGGCTTTCAGCGCTTCGGTGAGTTGATGCTGCAGTGTCCGTTGCTCGGTGACATCCTGGGTGGTGCCGCGCACCATCCGGGGCTGCCCCCAGGCATCGAGCTCTGTATATCCGCGCCCAAGCAGAATGCGCTCGCTGTCATCCGAGCCAGTGATGCGATGCTCGACCTCGAAAGCCTGGCCAGATAAGGCTTGCTCCAAGGCTGATTGGAGCTGTGAGCGGTCGGGCTCAAGGATCCGGGCGAGATACGTCTCCAGATCCAGGGTCTTCTCTCGCGGGTCGATCCCGAAAAGCTCGTAAACCTCGCCGGAGCAAAAGAGCGACTTCGACTCCACATCCAGGATCCAGTGCCCGAGGCGGGCGATGCGCTTGACCTCGCGTAGATCCCGCTCATGCTCGCGTAGTGCGTGCTCGGCTTCCTTGATTTGTTGGATGTCTACGTGCGTACCCACCATGTAGATCGGCGAGCCGTCGGCGCCACGGCGCAGGGTCTGACCACGATTCTGCACCCAGAGCCAGCTGCCATCGGCACACCGGTAGCGGAACTCCATGGTAAAAGGGGTGCCCGCAAATAGGTGGCGCTCGAAGGTGGGAAGGATGCGCTCCAAGTCCTCGGGGTGGACGAGATCCCGCCACTGGGCATAAGTCAGAGCGCCCTGTTGCTCGGGGTCAAAGCCGAGCATCCGCCAGGAGGCCGCGTCCCAAGTGGCTCGATCAGCGGCAACGTCCCACTCCCAGACCCCGAAACCGGCCGCCTCCTGAGCCATGCACAGACGCTGCTCATGGGCAAATTGAGTCGATAGATCGATACAGGCACCAATCCTGCCGACAACCTGCCCGCGTTCATCCAACAGGGGAACGACATTCACCTGGGCTCGGAATCGTTCACCGTTGCCACGGATCAGCTCGTACTCACCGGAGTGAGATTGGCCGGCCTTCTGCAGGGCGTTTACCGCTTCGGCGACCTGTGCCCGATCCCCCGGCTTGTGGAAGTCGAGAAAGCTTTTGCCGATCAACTCATCACGCGAGCAACCGAGGATCCACTCGGCACTGCGGCTTGCCTCGCGCACCACACCATCCAGATCAACCTGGGCCACGCTGACGCCCGGTATGGCCTCGAGGATTGACTCCAACTCTTGGCGGCGCGCGTCACTGCGATCCAGCGCCTCGCGCTGCTCAGTGATGTCCTGAATAGTCCCCTGGATGATCCACTGGCCGTGCTCATCCTGCCAGCGCTGGGCGATCTCACGGACCCAAAGCGTGCGCCCTCCGGGGTGAACGATGCGGTACTCGCCCTCGCAGGAGAGCAGGGAGGGATTGTTCTCGAACTGGAATTCGGCGACCTGGTCTCGATACCCCTCGGCGACCCGGGCGATGAACGATTCCCAATCCGGTGGTGGTCCCTTCGGGTCGAAGCCGCAAAGCTCGTAGGTCATAGGCGACCAGATCAGCTTCCCGGTCTCCGGGTAGGCAACCCAGTGTCCGATGGCACCGATCTTCTCGGTTCGCCCGGCGCGTTCCAGGGCCTGATCACGCGCCTGGCGCTGGCGCTCCTGTTCGGTGACATCGTGCTCGAGCCCGACCAAATGAGTGGGGTTGCCCTCGGCATCGCATTCCACTCGGCCGACTGAGCGTAGATGCCGGATCTCTCCATTCGGGCGCCGGATTCGGTAGGTCAGATCCCAGGGCGTATAGTGATCAAAAGCCTTGCGATAGCAGGCCTCCACCCGTGCCCAATCCTCCGGGTGAACATGCTCACGCCAGATCGCCTCCGTCCACGGAGCATGATCAGCGGATGCGTCTGTCCCCGGATACCCGTAAAGCGCGAGGAGTTGCGCATCGGCCGTCACTCGGCCCGAGTCAAGATCCAGCTGCCAGAAGCCGGCCCCTAGGGCTTCGCGGAGCAGGCTGAGCTGGGTCTGCGCATCTGATGGCGCGTCTCCCGGCGCCTGTTCTCTGAGCCTGTCCACCCGTGCGTTGATCCTGCGATGATAACCCGACAAGCGGCAGAGTACCCCAACCGGCCCATGACCACAAAAAACGTCCTTGTTTACGGGCGCCATGGCGCCTGTTCGGGGCTTAAGGATGGCCCGAACAGGCTGTGTTGGACCGGGCCTTCCGGGAAGGACAGCTGGTGTGTCCGAGTCTTTACAACGGATGATGGCTGTGATTGCGTAAAATCAAGATGGGAAAGCAGGTAGCCGGCGGGGTGGCTGCAGATGGTCAACGGAAATTGGCGTTTTTTGCGGAGCAATGGTCCGCCCCGCTCCCCTGTGGTTGGTCTGCTCCTCGTAGACGAGCAGCACCAGATCACGCCCCTGAACAGGGCAGGGCGGGAACGCTTTGGTCTCAAGCAGAGCCAGGTCGCTGTTCCGGCGCGCCGGTTGGGGGTTCAGCTGCAAGCCACTGCGGAAGATCCTGTCCTGAGGTGGCCTTGGGAGCGGCTGCTCGATGCCCAAGCAACAGAAGCGGCCATTGAAGAGACCCTTTACGTCCTCGGTCCACAACAGCAGGAGACTCGCACGCTGTGCTGCCACGCGGCGAGGTATGATGGCGAGGGCAGGGTGGGGCCGGAGGTGCTGGTGGCGATTGTGGACCGAACGGAGCCCTCCGGCGCCGAACGGGAGCATCAGCTCCTGCTCGAGTTCCTTGAGGCGGTTCCGGATTACATAGGGATTGCGGACGCCAGCGGCCGACTTCTCTACCACAACCACGCCCTTCGGTGCGCTCAGGGGCAGGCGGATGAGGTGGGATCGTTCTCCGCCCGGCTGTCCGAGGCCCATGATGCCGAGAGCCTGCAGGGCCTTCTCAATGAGGCGATCCCGACCGCCGAGCAGATCGGGGTGTGGCGTGGGCATACGCGCCTGAGGCACCGGGGGCTGGGCACCGAACTCCCGGTGGAGCAGCTGCTGATGGCCCACCGCGATGAGCAGGGCGCGGTCGTGCGCTACTCCACCCTGATGCGTGATCTCACCGAGCGGCATGCGCATGAATCGGAGATCGAGCGGCTGCTCTACCGTGATCCGATTACCGGATTGCCCAACCGCATGCTCTTCCATGACCGAATCGAGCAAGCTCAGATCCTCCAGGGCGAAGATGATCCCTGGTTGGCTGTGATTGCTTGCGATCTCAAAGGCTTCGCTTCGATCAACGGCAGCCGGGGGCAGGACTTCGGGGACGAAGTACTGGCAACACTTGGTGCCCGGCTGCGCGAGCTGCTGCCCCAGACGGCCACGATCGGCCGGCTCGGTGGGGATCAGTTCGGGATTCTGCTGCCCCAGCTGCGCAGCAGTCATGCGGCGGTGGATTTCGTCGAGCGCATCGTCGGGAAGATCGGTGCTCCGCTTGAGGTCTCGGGTGAGGCGATTCACGTCGGCCTGCGGGCGGGTGTCACGCTCACCCGCTCCACCCAGGAGTCCGCGCACGAGCTCATGGCTCAGGCCGATTCCGCGCGGCGGGAGTCGAAGCGGACAGGGTCGCGTTACGAGTTCTTCCGGGATGAGTTCACCAAGCGGGCGCGGGAGCAGGTCTATCTGAGTACGGAGCTTCGACGTGCCCTGGATGCGGAGCATCTGACGGTGCATTTTCAGCCGCAGGTCGAACTGAGCAGCCGCAGGTGGCTCGGTGTTGAGGCGCTGGTGCGCTGGCACCACACCGAAGAGGGGTGGATCTCGCCGGGGCGCTTTATCCCGGTGGCTGAGTGGGCCAGCCTGATCCGGCGCGTGGGCGAGCAGGTGCTCGACCGGGCCGGTGAGCAATACCGGGTCTGGAGCGAGCAGGGGGTTGCCCCGGGTTGGCTGGCAGTGAATCTGGCTGCGCCGCAGATGGAAGTGCCCGGCTGGAGCGATGAGCTGCTGGCGCAACTCTCTCGGGTTGGGATGGCGCCGGAGGCGCTCGAGCTGGAGATCACCGAGCGCCTCGTGGTCGAACCCTCAGCGGTGATCGTCGACGAGCTGGCCTTTCTGCGTGAACACGGGGTGCGGGTCGCCGTGGACGACTTCGGCACCGGCTACTCATCGTTGCATTACCTCACCCAGCTGCCGGTGGACCGGGTCAAGATCGATCGCGCTTTCATCGCCGACATTGCCGAGTGCCGACGCAAGGCAGCTGTTGTCGAGTCGATCGTGACGCTGGGTGAGCGCCTCGGTATGGAGGTTTTGGCTGAGGGGGTCGAGACGGAGGCTCAGCGATGGGCGCTGCTCGGTGCCGGATGCCGGCAGGGTCAGGGGTTTCTTTTCAGTGCTGCTATCCCCGGCGAGGATTTGCTGGTGTGACCGCGGGTAGATGACCGATCAGCAACCGAGTTTGGCCAAGATGGTGGACGACCACAGCGCGTGATTGTAGCAGGCTTTGGTCGCTCTAGAATCACAGCATGATGCTATCCATATCAGGCCGTGATCCCATGGCGCACCTCGGGATGCCAGTTGAGCCCCGGGTCCAGGCTTTGCCTCCTACGCTCATCCACCCCCACCCCTTCCCCCTGGAGGGGAACCAAAGAACCCCCCACAGTAGAGAGCCACCGAACCTTCTTGAGCCACGCACCCAGACCGCTTTTCGCAAGACAGAACCACCACACCCAGGGAGGGGCAGAACCAAGCGTTCGCAGACTCACCAACAAACCGTTCGCACCCCCCCCAACACCAAGCGTTTGCAAAGCCACCGCACCCGTGCAAAAGACCGCGTTCGCAAGCCATCGTTCGCAGCGTTCGCATGCAAAACCACACCCCATCCCAACGCTCCCACAAAGAGAGAACCCGACCACTCATCCGCCCCTGAGGGCACCCCGGATAGAGGTCCCCGCCAGGAAGAAGGGGGGTAGACAACCACCCACAGAACCGCCGTAAGGATGCAGCGCGCCGCACCCCTCAAAGGCCCCGCAGGGGGTTTAAGGACCGCCAGCACCGGAGAATGAAGGGGCCCTCATATTTCCATTCCCAATCCCTTAGAAAACAGTCGCAAAACCCCGCCGAACCACCACACAACGCCGCCGCCACCAGCCCTCCCGCGCCACCGCACCCAGGCTCATCCATGCCTCGGAGAAGCCATCGCCCAAAACCCAAAGATCCCTCGGCCCATAAGCGCAACGCAAGGCAAAGATTCAATGCGACCAAAGGGGTTTACGGTTCGCTAGAGACGGAGAGTGAAGTTGCCCTCAGATACCCATTCCAATCCCTCAGAGAGCAGTTGCAAGAACCCCGGCACGAAAATCGAACCCAGGCACCACGCAAAATGCGCCGAATCCCCCGGAGACAGACACGCAATTATCAATATCAGGCCCTCGGAGGGAGGCTGCAATGCGCCCAGTGCTTCATCTATCCATAATGGGTTCAATAGCCGCCAGCGCCGGAGAGTGAAGTTGCCCTCATATTCCCATTCCAAATCCATCAGAGAATAGCTGCTCCCCCGCCGAAAAGCCCCAGCCGCCAGCACAGCTACCCACGCTCACGACCCACAGGCGCCCAGCCCGGAGATCGAAGGCGCTCTCAGAGGGGTCTCAAATCGATCGCAGCAGTCAGAGCGAAGGTGCCCTCGGGTGGAGAGAGAAGTTGCTTTCAGGAAGGATCTGGAGCGCTCTCAGGGGTGCCGGTAGGCGGGGGAGAGAGGAGCCGCCGTGAGGGGGGTTCAGCGCAGGGTCGAGTGAAGGTGTTTTGGGGGTGTTTCCAGGAGCACAAAGCTACCCATCTTCGGTGGGGGCGCTAACCTTAGAAATAAATCATCGCGAACCTTGGTCAAGCGCCCCCACCTGAGATGGGGTTCATTCCGGCCCTTTGGCTCTAGCTATTTCCGTGGATCGGCGTGACCTTCTCGCCCTGGTACGCAGAGGGGTGGTCAGCCCGGAATTGCTCCTGCCCCTTGATCAGATCCTCGAGGTCATCCTGAGGCAGCAGCACGGTGCCCTTGGCCTTCTCGTACATCCGCACGAACGCGACCTTGGCATCGGTGTGTCCCTCTTCATAGAACTCAGCCGGGAACAGCGGGCCCATCTCTTCGTCCTGAGCAATAAACCGCAGGGCCCGATCCAAATCCTGCTCGGCCGAGCGATCTGCGGGCGAGAAGAAATCCGGCGGGATCTGGTCAGCCAGGATCATCGCACCAATCGGTGAAATGCCGAGATAATGGGCGATCCGGCGAATCACATTCTTGCTGATCTTGTCGCCCGTGATTCGTCCAGCGCGCAGGTGGGTAAAATACCCATGAGAAACGCCGAATCTGTCTGCGAGAACGGCATGGTCATCGCCACGAGTGCTCGCCTCATCAAAAAGCATGCGAACCAAAGCATAACCTGGTTCCGTGGTATCAATAGACAGGCCGATGCCGCGCTTGCGATTTTGCTTGCTCACAGATTGCTCCCGTTTGCTTGAGAAGTGGAAAATGTTCACATGAAAAAGTATCTGCTAGAGTCGAGAAAAAATCAAGGGAAGTCCGAAGAGGGCTAGCGATAGATTGCACGCCGAATTGCTTTTTAATGATGGTCCTTCACCTCCTGTCATCATCTGAGTTATGGAATTTTCATAGTTGATCATAAAACATCCTGGTGTTTTCGATGCTTCCCGATGCCATCAGCAGGCGACGAAGAACGTCACTGAATGACGAGACAGGTGCGATGCAAACATGCCCCTCGAACACCGACCCCGCCAGCACGCACCAGGCGAGCGCGAACGATTTCGCGCGCCACGCGAACGGGTTTGCGAAAAGCTTCGGTTTTGCCGCGAACACTTTCGCGAACGAGGTTGCGAATTCTTTCGCGAACGGGGCTGCGAACCGGCCATCCCGAAAGGGGGCCCATGGAGCTTCGCTGCTGAGAAGCGCTCACTTTTTGCACGGCTCACTCGGGCTGTTCGCGCCGGGCAGCTCCGGCTGCTTACACCCCACTCCAGCCATCTGCTCACAGAGCAGGATGAAGCGGCGCGTGCGCATGGATCGTTCTTCGTTGAGGTGGTCAGAACGGAGATCCTGCGCCCGGATGGTGCATCGTGCGCTGAGCTCAGCTATGGAGAGGTCTGCACCTTCTGGGATCACGTGGTGATCCGCGGAGGGCGCCTGAATCCGGGGCCGGCCGTGCTGCGCCAGAGGCTGCTCAGACACCTTGTCCAGTCCGCGGACAGTGAACCAAGGGCCACGTCCCCGAGCTGCTGCCCCTGGGCGGGGCATGCCGTTACGCAACCTCGGTGATCTCTTCAATCGAGCCGATGGCAAGGACCTGTAGTTGAAGCCGCTTCCGACCCTCGTGCCGGGCAACACGAAGCCGATAGACCATCCGCACGGTCTGGCCGACCTGGGCGGCCATGCTTCGCGGGCAATAACGGTGGATGGCCTCGACCTGATGCTTTGTGGGCTCGGACGTGCCGGCCGGGATCAAGTTGTAGAGCGTATGCTCGTTTGCGGCCCCGGTGGGGCGCTGATTGACTACGAGAAAGCGGGAGTCGAAAGTCGGCTCTTCAAACCCATCGCCCCATGGGCCGCCGGCCTCGACAGCCAGAGCCAGGTCGAGCGAGAAGCTCTCCAGGCCCGGGTCGCCGTCTGAATAGATGACCGGTGCGGGGACTTTGCCACCCACCTGCTCGGCAACGGCCTCTTCAAAGCGATCGGCCAGCCGTTGCCGATTCCAGTGGTCGGCGGACAGCTCCGCGTGGTTGCGTAGTTGCCGGTGATCGATCAGTACCCGTCTGCCCTGGTGCTGGAGCGTATCGAAGACATCGCAAAGGTCGAACGGACTCAGTGAGTACGCAGCGCCTTGGAGCCAGCCTGTAACCGAGGTAAGCGCGATCACCGGCCGATGGAGTCTCTCGGCAAGCCGCCCGGCCAGGGTGCTCATCATCGACTCCGGCCAGTGCTCGGCATAGACGGTAGCCGAGAGCCGTGTGGGGTCGTCGAGCTGCTCCATGGCTTCCTCAAGCATGCTCTGCTCGAGGGCCGTCGCGCGTGCATAGCTGTCATCGAGGTCCCGGGCCAGCGTCTTGGCCAGTTCCTCGTCCTCGCTCAGGAAGCAGTCGATCACAAGGTGGGGATCGCCAAAATGGAATCCGGCGCTGATGCGAGGGTGGATCTCTTCACTAAGATCTGCAGAGCTCGCCGACAACATCGGGCGCTGGGCAACGTCAAAAAGGGCTTGAAGGCCGGGGCAGGCGAGCCCGGCTCCGATGATCCTCAGACCGCTGCCTGCGAAATGCCGGTTGCACTGGTCAAGTGGCATCTTCGCGGCGATCGTTGCTGTGGCAACGATATCGAGCAGCCAGCGCGCCTCGTAGTCTCCGGCCGGGTGCTCGCGGTGATGAGCCAGCGCGCGGAGCGCGGAAACTATGGAGTAGGCAACGGCGGCGCCGCACAGGTGTTGGGCCGGGAACGTGTTCTCGGGCAGGGCAGGGTTAACGATAGCCACGGCATCTGGCCTCGTTTCGCCGGGGTGGTGGTAGTCCGAGATGATGACCTCGGCGCCCAAGCCATTGGCATGCGCCACGCCTTCGCTGGGGCCGGTGCCGTGGTCGATGGCCACGATCAGATGCGGTGCGTGATCCTCGAAAGCCTGGTCGACCATCTGCCGGCTCAGGCCGAAGCGCACGTGCTTTGAGCTCTGCAGGTAGTAACGGACATCCATCCCCATATCCCGGAGTCCGCGATAGGCTACGGCCAAGGAGTAGGCGGCGCCCGGGGCACAGTCCGCGATGAGCGCGACCCGCTCGCCATTGTTGAGAGCCAGGAACAGCCTCTGCGTTGCCGGGATCAGCCCCGGGAGGCCCTCGGGGCTCGGCAGTTTATTGATGTCGTACTCGAGCTGTGTGGCCTCGCGGACGCCGCGCCGAGCATAAGCTTCGGCCAGGAGCGGCGGGCCGATCGTGCGTTGAAGCCGCTCGAAAGAGAGTTCATCAAGGAGTTCCCTGCGGATGATCCTGGGGCTCATGGCCACCTCCGTTTTCTGCACTGTGCGTTCTACTGTTGGTTGAGAAGCGCTTAAGCGCGCCCGGCGGCCATGAAGCTTGTGCCATCCAGGGCCCGGAAAGAGCGCGGCGGGGGCAAGTTGTCCGGGGCGAGCTCATCGAGCCAGCTCTCGAGACAGTGCTGCAGCTGCGGGTCGATGATGGTCTGCAGGACTCGGGCATGGAGGCGCTGGCGAGCCTCGTAGGCAGAGCCTGTTGGATACGATTGGAGTTCCCGTTGGAGCCAGACGTAAACGGCCATGTAGCCTTCCGGCGTTTCAGGTTCAAAGCCCAGGTGCAGGGCAAGTAGCTCGCCGAAGAAACGATCCAGGGTGATGCGCAGGCGGCCCTGGTCGGCGGTTCGGAGGTTGTAAGTGTTCATCCAGATCCTGCTCCTGTGGTCATGGCCGAAATCACGCCGGCGAGAGGGGCTGCGTATCAGAGGTATCCGCTCACGATTTCGCCTTGTTTCGATTTGATGTGCCCGTCTATTTAAAGTAATCCGAGTTTTTCGATCTGGCAAGAAAAAAGAGCGCAGAGGTTCCGGGCGATGTCCAAAGTGTGATCAGAGAGGTTGACTCTGGGGTGATCGAAACAATGTTTGGCAAACTGCGTTGGGATCTCAACGGTGGCGCTTGCGCGCCTTGAACAAGGAAA
This sequence comes from Halorhodospira sp. 9628, assembly GCF_022228075.1. Classification (NCBI taxonomy): domain Bacteria; kingdom Pseudomonadati; phylum Pseudomonadota; class Gammaproteobacteria; order Chromatiales; family Ectothiorhodospiraceae; genus Halorhodospira; species Halorhodospira sp. 9628. Next base: position 193,405 of record NZ_JAJNRF010000003.1, on the reverse strand, counting down.
AGGCACGCCACGGAACCTCGCCGTTTGCCGCGTTGTGGAAGCGTTGGAAGCCGCGGGAATTCAGATCATTGAAAATGATCCGGCGGGCGATACATGAATCGGGTTGAGGTTAGGACAGGAGGGTCGCGCAATTTCGGCGTTGAGAAGAGGGCGCACTGCGGGTGATTGGATCACTTAGCCTCCGGCTCGGAGGAACCCCAAAGGGCGCTATCCAAATCTGTGTGGGTGACGGCTTCATCAGGTCAGGCCGCGGCAGCACTAGATGTTGTGCGATAGGGTGAGGCCGGCAGATGGGTGAGCTTGCCGCAGACCAGGTAGCTGATCGTGATCAGATTCCGCAGATGACGGAAGCCGCGGGCACGCGCCTTAGCCGCTTGGATCTGGGCGTTCATCCCCTCGACAGCGCCGTTCGACAGGCGCGAGTCGAAGCGATTGAGGATGCCCTGCCAGTGGGCTTTGACGGTCAGGGCGAAGCGTTTGAACGGCTCCAGCCGGCAGCGCCGGGCCCAGCTGTACCACTTCTTGAGCGCCCGCTCGGCTTCGTTACGGTCGCGGGACTTGGTCAGGATGTCCCGCAGCATCTCCTTGATCCGCCATGCGCGACCGGTCTTCAGGCGCATCCGCGAGAGGTGGTGCAGCTCCGTGATCTGACGAATGGAGAAGCGATAGGCGTCCTTGAGCCAGAGCCAGCGCGATCCCTTGAGCACCGGCACGATGCGCACCTCGGCGCGGCGGACCTCGTCGACAGCCTCGTTGGCGAGCTTGACGATGTGGAAGGCATCAAAGGTGATGGCCGCCTGCGGCAGGTGGCGCTGTACGCCGGCAATGTAGGCCTTGCTCATGTCGATACAGGCCGCCTCGATCGATTCCGGCTCGCCGCCATGTTGCCGCAGGTCCTCGGCAAAGCGCGCCACCGTGCTCTGGCTGCGCCCCGGGCAGGCGAAGAGCAGCCGGCGGGCATCCAGGTCCTGGAAGATGGTGATGTAGTCCTGTCCCCGCCGCGCGGCCGTCTCATCGATGCCCACGGCGCGGACCTCGCTGTAGTCCTCCTGGGCCCGGGCAGCGCCGACATAGTGATCGAGGATCCGCCACAGCGCGTCATCGCCGACGCAGAGCAACTCGGCCACCTTGCGCACCGGCATCTCGCGGCAGAGCGTGACGGCCATGGCCTCGAACAGCTGCGAGAACCCGCTACCCGGTCGCGCCCAGGGCACCTCGACCTGTGTGGTCTTCCCGCAGTCCTGACAGCACACCCGCGGCACGGCGGCGTGGATGTAGGCCTGGTGTTCGAAGAAATGCAGGTGCTGCCACGTACGCTGACGGGTGTCATGGACGGGCTGCCTCTCAGCGCCGCAGGCCGGGCAGGCGAAGCGGCTGCCGCTGGCGAAGGTGACATCGAAGTCGATGCGTTTGGCCTCGGCATCGAAGCGGATGTCGCTGACTTCCCAGGGCGCGCTCAGCCCCAGCGCGGCGGTGAACAGGGCGTGCTCGGTGGCCATGGCAACTCCTCGCTTGGTCAAGACGGCGAGGCACAACATATAGGGTCACGCCGGCGGACGGCTACCCCACTACAAGCCGCTGACACCCACACGATCCGCGAAGGGGCCACCCCAAAGTGCTGGTAGGATGGGGCGTTTTGGAGGGTGGCGTCGGGCGGAGCTGCGAAGTGGCTCACTGGTTTTTGAGCTGGCCGGCGCACGCATTTTTCCAGAGAAGGTTCTGTGTGCCGCGCGTCAGGGCGCCTGGGGACTGAGCCCAGCGGTCGGGATCTGGCGCGCCATCAGTGTCCAGCGGCTGCGCTGGCCTGATAGCTGGATGTCCACAGAGAGGTAAAGGAGAGCAGCTCACGGTGCCGCTGCTTCTGGTTAGGGAGTGAACGTACTGAAAACGCTTCGCCGATTCCGCAAGAGGTTGAGTCTACGGGCCTTGTTGGCCTTGGTCGTGATCCTGGTCGCTCTGGGTACCCTCTCAGGGACCGCTGCGGTGAGTCTGTTCATCTACGAGAACCTTCTACGAGATCAGGCACAGCGCACTGCAGAGGTGACCGCCGAGCATACTTTCAGCTCGATGTTCCAGGTCATGCGTCGCGGTTGGGGGCGGGAGGATCTGGAAGAGTACATCGGGGCGCTGGAGCAGACCTACGAAGAAAGTCCGCTCTGGGTTCAGCTTTACCGTGGTGAGCTGGTTGACGAGCTCTATGGCCGCGTTGACGGCTCGGTGGAGCCGGATCCGGTCGTTGATCAGGCCTTTAGCACGGGTGAGGCTCAGCGCCGCAGCGATGGGGGGCAGCAGCGCCACGTGATGCCCGTCGAGGCACGCAGCGAGTGTCTGGATTGTCATACCAATGCCGAAGTTGGCGAGGTTCTCGGGGTCGTCGGGGTCACGCAGGATCTCGACCCGGTGCTCAGTGAGGCTCGCACCGGCTATGCATGGCTGTTTTTCACCGTTGTCCCTCTGGCCCTTCTCGCGGGTGCGGGTGCGGCCCACTGGGTGAATCTGCGCCTGACCCACTCACTGGAACGCTTTAGTGCTCAGGTCGAGCAGGTCAATGCCGTTCGGGATCTTGAGAGTTTCCAGCCGAAAGCGATCAACCTAGGTTTCTTAGAGCTGAACCGGGTCATGCACCAGGTTGATGCGCTCATTCGAAGGTTGCGGTCGGTGGCGGCGGACAAAGCGATTCTCGATGCCCACCAGCGCCAGCTGGAAGAGCAGCAGGAGAGTGCTCAGCGGATCATCGCACGGGCAACATCCTCCGATGCCCGGCAAGCGCCCGGCGTGCGGTTTTGCTATCAGCCGGCGGCGATGCTCGGTGGGGATGTGTTCCTCGCCGAGCGCCGGGGTGATGGGGTGCTCGTCCTGCTTCTTGGAGACTTTACCGGCCACGGGATCGACTCTGCGGTGGGCGTGCCTGCACTGGCGACCCTTTTCGATGACATGGTCAGGCGCGGGGTGGATAGCAACACGGTGCTCGAGACGATCAATGAGCAGCTCTACCGCAACCTGCCGCCGGAAATCTTCCTCGCGGCGACTCTGTTTGAGGTCGATTGTCGTAACCAGCGTCTGGGGGTCTGGAACGCCGGGATGCCGCGGGCATGGCTTGTTGGCCCGGAAGGGATCGAGGAAAGGCTGGATCCCAGAGGGCTGCCGCTGGCTGCCGTGCCGAGCGGGACGGTGGAGAACCGGCGGCTGGTTGACTACCCGCTCTCTGCGGGCTTGCACCTGATCGCCTGTTCCGATGGATTGCTTGAGATCGAATCCGCCTCTGGGGAGCAGTTCGGAGAGGGCAATGCGGAGGCCACGCTCGAGCGGGTGCCGCCGGAAGAGGCCTTCGATGCACTGTGTAGCGATGTGACCGCATGGCGTGGTGCCGGTGAGGTTCGTGATGACGTGACCCTGCTGGATGTGTCCTTTGATGAGCTTTTCTCGGGGGCAGTTGATGGGTGCCCGGGGTACGCAAAACGGCCGGCTGATGATGGGTGACGCTTGTTCGAAGGAAGCTGGAGCGGAGTTGATGCCGGCCTGATCTGAGCGCTGAGAGCCCCGGACTCGGCGGGTTATCGGGCCGAGCCGTGCGGCTGAACCCGCTCTCCTTGGCGGGGCGGGGCTTGGAAATGGCACAAACCAGGCCGCAGGACCTCGGCTGGCTCTTGGCCGCGGTGGGCGAGGAAGATGGAGAGCATGGACTGACCGATGGGCCAATCGGCTCCGGAAACGCAGCCCCACCGCGAGGTGCTCGCCGGCTCGGTTGAGCGGGTGACCTACCACAACGCGGAAAACGGCTTCTGCGTGCTGCGCGTTAAGGCGCGCGGGCAGAGGGATCTGGTGACCGTGATCGGGCATGCGGCCAATGTCTCGGCGGGCGAGTGGGTGACCGCCTCCGGCGAGTGGTTCAACGACCGAAAGCACGGGGTGCAGTTCAGGGTCCAGTTTCTGCGCGTCTCCGCCCCCAGTTCGGCAGAGGGCATCGAGAAGTTCCTCGGCTCCGGGATGATCAAGGGCATCGGCCCGGTTTACGGCAAGAAGCTCGTGGAGGCTTTCGGCGAGGCCGTCTTCGAGGTCATCGAGAACACGCCCGAGCGGCTTCAGGAGATCGAGGGCATCGGTCCTAAGCGCGCCGAGCGCATCTGCTCGGGCTGGGCCGATCAGAAGGTCATCCGCGAGATCATGATGTTCCTCCACAGCCACGGGGTGGGGACCGCCCGGGCCGTGCGCATCTACAAGACCTACGGGGTGGATGCGGTGGAGAAGATGTCGGAGAACCCCTACCGGCTCGCCCGGGACATCCGCGGTATCGGGTTCAAGACCGCGGATGCCATCGCCATGCGCCTGGGCATTGAGCCGGATGCACTCATCCGGCTGCGCGCGGGGATTGCTTTCGCCTTGCTCGAAGCTACGGATCAGGGCCACTGCGGTCTGCCGGTCGGCGAACTCCTACCGAAAGCCTCTGAGCTGCTGGAGGTGGATGAGGAGCGTCTGCAGGAGGCGCTGGCGCTGGAGATTGACGAGGGCGAGGTGATTGAAGCGCCGCTGGGGGATAAGCGCTGTGTCTTTCTCGCTGCGCTCTTCCGTGCCGAGGAGGTGATCGCCGAGCGGCTGCGCCAGATCTGCGTGGGCGCGCCGAACTGGCCCGAGATCGATGCCGATAAGGCGCTGCCCTGGGTGGAGGCCAAAACCGGGCTCTCGTTGGCCGAGCAGCAGTCGCAGGCCGTGCGCCAGGCGCTCCAGAGCAAGGTGACCGTGATCACCGGCGGCCCGGGCGTGGGGAAGACCACGCTGGTCAATAGCATCCTCGCCATCCTTGCTGCCAAGGGAGTCGAGATGCTCCTGTGCGCTCCGACCGGCCGGGCGGCCAAGCGTATGAGCGAGACCTCCGGGCGGGAGGCGACCACCATCCATCGGATGCTGGAGATCGACCCAAGTCACGGTGGTTTCAAACGAAACGAGGACAATCCCCTAGAGTGCGACCTGCTCGTGCTCGATGAGGCCTCGATGGTCGATGTGCGGCTGATGCAGTCGGTGTTGCGGGCGATGCCGGATTATGCAGCACTTCTGATCGTCGGTGATATCGATCAGCTCCCATCGGTGGGGCCGGGCCAAGTCCTGGCTGATGTAATCCAGTCCGAGGCGGTCCCGGTGGTGCGCCTGACCGAGGTCTTCCGCCAGGCTGCGCGCAGCCAGATCATCACCAACGCGCACCGGGTCAACCAGGGCCAGATCCCCAACCTTGATCCGCCGGGAGGTGAGTCGGACTTCTATTTCGTCCCGGCCGCCGAGCCTGAAGAGGCGGGGACGAAGATCCTGGAGCTGGTCAAAAACCGCATCCCCGGGCGCTTCGGGTTCGACCCGATCGATGGTATTCAGGTGCTATGCCCGATGAATCGCGGTGGCGTGGGCGCGCGCTCACTGAATCTGGAGCTTCAGAAGGTGCTCAATCCCGCCGAGGGGCAGCCGGCGGTAGAGCGTTTCGGCTGGCGCTTTGCCCCCGGCGATAAGGTCATGCAGACGCAGAACGACCACGAAAAGGAGGTCTACAACGGGGACATGGGCCGGATCGAGTCCGTGGATCCGGATGAGGAGGAGGTGGCCATCGACTTTGAGGGGCGCTCGGTGGCCTATGGCTTTGGCGAACTCGATCAGGTCGTCCCCGGCTTTGCAGCGACCATTCACAAGTCCCAGGGCTCGGAGTACCCGGCGGTGGTCATCCCGGTGCTCACCCAGCACTATCCGATGCTCCAGCGCAACCTGCTCTACACCGGCATCACGCGAGGCCGCGAGCTGGTGGTTCTGGTTGGCCAGCCCAAGGCAGTGGCCATGGCGGCGCGCAATGCCTCGAGCCGCAAGCGCTATACAAGGCTGCGCGATCTATTGCGTCTTCCGGCGTGACGGAGCCCCGTGTAGAGTTACTAACAGTCGAGAAAGTGTTGCCAGTATGTGGTAGCCTGCCTAGATGAAATGTAAACGTTCGAACGATGGCCGCGCGATAGACAAGTCGGCGGCGCACGCCCTGCGGATGCAGGCGATCAAGGCGGTGCGCAATGGTCGAACGGTCGCTGATGTAGCCGCTGCCTTCGGGTCAATGAGCGCACCCTGTACCGCTGGTTATAGCGCTACGCCGAAGGGGGTCAGAAGGCGCTCCATTCCAAGCCCAAGTCTGGACGGCCTCGGAAGCTGACCCCGGAGCAGATGCGCTGGGTCGCCCGCACCGTCCGCGACGAGACCCCGCAGCAGCTGAAACTGCCGTACGCGCTCTGGACACTGTCGCTGATCCAGGAGCTGATCGAGCGCCACCTGGGCAAGAAGCTCTCCCGCGCGTCGGTCCACAACCTGATGAAGACGCTGGGCTTCTCGGCGCAGAAGCCTTTGTACCAGGCGTGGCAACGGGATCCCGAACTCGTTCGTCAGTGGGAGACGGAGACCTATCCGGAGATCCGCAAACAGGCCAAGCGCGAGGGGGCGACCATCTACTTCGCCGACGAGTCGGGGTTGCGCTCGGATTACCACACCGGCACCACTTGGTCGCCTGTTGGCGAGACCCCGGTCGTGGAAGCCACCGGCCGGCGTTTTGCGGTGAACATGATCTCCGCCGTCAGCCCACGCGGCGAGATGCGCTTCATGGTCCACCAGGGCACCGTGAACGCCCGAGTTTTCCGCGAGTTCCTCAGGCGACTGCTCGTCGGCGCGGAGCGTCCGGTATTCGTCATCGTGGACGGTCATCCCGCGCACAAGGCGAAGCTGGTCCGCGAGTTCGTGGACTCGACCGACGGCATGCTCAGGCTCTTCTTCCTGCCGCCGTACTCCCCGCAGCTCAATCCGGACGAGCAGGTCTGGGCCCACGTCAAGCGGGATATCGGCCGCCGCGGGGTTCAGAACATCGAGCGGATGAAGCGCATGGCCCTCTCGGCGCTCTGGCGCCTCCAAAAGCTACCCGCCTTGATTCAGTCGTTTTTCCGTCAACCGGAGTGCCAATATGCTCGGGCATGACAATACCTGCTGAAATCTTAGTAAGCTACCTTGTTAGGTGTTTATAACTATCAATCCAGAAGCTCGCTTCCTTTTTATTCTTTAGCTCATCCTCACTCACACACCCTTTCTCGAAACCGATAACACGAATTTGCTCAGCCCACCGGACTTGCCTCTTCGAGCCCTTCAGTTTCGGCCATTTCTTTTGTTTCGCGATCTCTTTTGATTTCGCAATATTCTCTTCGCGCTGCTGATATTTCTCGCGTGCCTTTTTTATGGCCTCTTCCGCCGTTTTTTCAGAAGCATAGCACGGTGTGTTAACAACGTACGCGCTTGGCGTTCCAAACTCTACAACCAACTCCTCCTCATCCTCCTGCCGCTCCGCTATGTTTGCCGGTATTTGTGGAAATTCCGGAGTTGCTGTATAGCCTTCTTCAGAAACCACTTCCTCGAACTGATCGCGCTCTTCAACAATCGCACGCTCCAAGCGCTTCCGCTCTTCCTCAAGACGTTTCCTGCGCGCTACTTCGTGCTCATAAGCTTGAGCTGACGCCGGAAACTGATCTCTTAGCACATCGTCCAGGTCTTGATCGCTCAGCTCTTCGACACCGTCTTCATTAAAAAGAAGGTATTTAGTGGCCACATCACGGCTCGTCGCGATCACGCCACGCGCGACATAGACTCCGAATTGCTCTAGCGTATATTGGTCAATACCGTTTCCGCTGTTGCTTCGAGGACACGAATGCGGACTTACTGTGACCTTCTTATCATATTCGATAAAACGCTCTAATTTCGGCCTACCCGACCAGTACTTAATCTCAAGAGAAAGGACAGCGCACCCATCTTCTTGAACATAAAACGAACCCGATCGACCAACTTTGATTTCATTGCTCATAAAAAACCCTCTATCATTTTCCGAATTTTGAAGAGACACCTTAACCACCCATGGGGTGGCAAAATCATGCAACTCCACACTTCCGCTTCTAGAGAATAGAACCTTGCGAGCAAGGTAGGCGTTTTCTTTTTTGTGCCATTTGATTTAACATAGAAAGCGTTTCTCTGCGCTGTCAACCTCCAAAAGGTGGGTTCCCACGGATGGCCTTCATGCGCAGAACATCTTCCCTGTTGGTCTTAGAAGACTGCGTCCAAGATGGATTGCTTGGTGCTTCGCTTGTTGGGTGCTGTATCTGTACCTGCGTCATCGTTTTGCCTGCTCCTAGTCATTTGGTAGATCCCTCGGTTCTGTGTTCATGCTTGAGGCCTCGTCGAGCTGTTTGGAGCTCTGTAGGGACTAGGTGAGGCTGTGCAGAAAATCTGGCTGTCTTGGCAAAAAAAATGGCCAACGGCGGATCGGCCGTTGGCATTGACTGGGCCGGTGGCCCGGAGTCTTTGGCTCGGGGGCGCAGCTTCGGGCTGGAAGCTGGGAGCCTTGGCGGCGGGTGTGTTCGGACCCGAGTCGGCGGGCCGGATGATGGTCAGCGAGTGCTCGAGTTTGTGCATTCGATGGCCGAAGGGTGCGGGAGTGATGGCCGTTGGTACGCGAGTCCTTCCGTCCATCTTTGGTGAGCCGAACGCCTCATCAATATTCGCCGAACGCGGGATGGCTGACTCAGTTCCCTGATCCGTGTCCTATCGGCCAAGCTGGCATCACGCGGGGTAAGCATGAGCAGCTCCGACGCCCAGGTCTTCCAGCGCTTGAAGGTCCTTGGGCTGCTCGGCCCCACCCCCGGTGGCATCCTGTCGTGGGGCGTAGCCCGAAGAAACTGATCACCTATTCAGGAATGGTGATATGACTTCTGTTAAGGCCTTAAAGGATTTGGTGGCTTGTGGGCAATTCATTTTGGGGGGGGCGGGCGCCAACGCTGGAGGCGAAGGAATGGTCCGCTCAGCAACATCCCATGGTGGGCGCGGGCAAGTACGAGCCACCAATTGGCCATTGAGGCGGTGCGAGCCAGCGGCGTAAGCTTGCGCGCGAACCTCGAGCACCTCTCAGGCCTCGCCTGGTATCGACTCGGACTATGTCGGGGGCTCGATTGACCTCCTGTCTCCTGTGCTGGGGCGTTATTCCGGGGAGTTCAACCAGTAGTACCCAGCCACGTGAGCCTCGTTCGATGCCCATAGGTCGAATCAACGGGTCTTCTGCCACGAGCCGGGCTCCGCTGGGCGAACTCGGAGCCCAAGGGCGGCAGTCGGCCTCTGGCCCCGCCAGGAGAGGAGGGGCGGCTCTCACCCGCTCCGACAATCGATAGCGCCGGGCCATGAGCAGGCGCGCATTCCGCGCGCGGTCATGACCGCATTATCTGGCTGAACGTGACCGGTTCCGCCAGCAGGCTGGGGAAGAGCGAATCTATCGCCCTGCATGCACACCCCTCGAAGGCCCTTCCGAGGGGGTTTGCGCCCTTGTAAGCCCCCTCGGAAGCCGCTTTGAAGGCCCTTGAAAGCCCCTTTGAAGCCCCTTCTGAGGCCCTTGCCAACCGCGCTGCAGCTCGCCGCCCGATAGATCTCTTCCCCGGTGTCTGCGAGTACCCAGGGCACTTCATCACGGCAGAACACAGAATCTGTCCCTTTATTAACCGGCCCACCCCGCGGTCTAGATCGGGCAATCCGTTGGCTCGTTGTGCGCTCGGTTACTATATCATCCTGATTATTCGTTGAATTCTCGATCTGCTGGTAGATGTCGTGTCCGTCAAGATCCAACTTATGGCTGGGCTGCTGAGGTTAGAAGCCATCTAAAGGGTGGTGCAACCTTCTGAATGCACGGGGTTGGTTTCGGAAAAAGGGACAAATTCTTGGTCAGGCGCCGCCGGCGCGCGGCTGCTGGCTTGCTGCCATGGTGGGCGGGCTGCGAGCCGGGGGAGTCGGCATCTGCACTGCAGTCGTACTCTAAGTATAGCGCCTGCTGAGCCATGTCTCACCGGCTCGTGGGCACGCTTCGCCCTAGCGGGGAGGATGAGGCTGGGGTCTGCCCGTTAGCGGGCAAGGGCGGTTGCATGGCGCCGGGGCGAGTGCCGTAGCCCCGACCAAGGTCGGTGGTCGATGTTGATGGGTCGTGGGGCACCTGCTGTTGGGGAGGGCGGAAAGGCCCTCAGGGTTTAACGGATACCGACGAGTCGGTCAGGAGTGATGGGGGCAGGAGTGTGATCAGCACCAGAGGATCCAGCGGCCACGGTTGTTGCGAGTCGAAAACAGGAGGAAGCAATCCAAGGCCAATTGCGTATTCCGGACGATCGAGGCCACGTTTTCCGGCTGAACTTGACCGATTCCGAGGTGGTTTGCGGAATCGCTGGTCACGGTGCCGGAATGAGCGGTCACGTTCGCCGGAACTCGCAGCGCTAAGCGTTGTCCATTTTAAAGTAGCAAGACGACCACTTCAGAAGGTTGCGCCAGTAGGGGTTTGTGTTATATTGGAAGATGAAGTTTCCCGCCCTACGGGCGGCTTAAAGAAGTAGTTTCCCGCCCTACGGGCGGCTAGAGGGCCAGTTGGAGACGCTGGCCCTCTTTTTATTTCCGGCCACAGCGTACGCGCCGTGATCCGGCACCTTCAATCTGGGGGCGGGGGCTGCGCGTGCCCCTTCCGCACATGGAAAGGGACCGTGTGATAACGAGTGGCCTTGAGAGCCTTCGCGGGCGTCTTGGTCGATGTCGATGAAAAGCAGCGCCCGATACTGACCACGGAGGAACACCGGCGGCTCGGTCGCCGGGTAATGGCCGGCATCGGTATTTCGATTACCGGCACCGTTGTTTGGGGTTTCGGCGACTTGGTTGGCGAAGCGCTTACTTGGGTAGCCCTCTGACATCTGCTTCGAGCGTACAGGGTCGCTGGCGCCCCCATGCCGCTGATGCGGGGAGTTGAATCGGAGGTTTGTTTCTAGGAAAGTCCAAAATAGAAAATTTTAAGGCTTCTACGAAAGCGCGAGGAATCCCGAGAGCGACATGTCAGCGTGGCGCAAGCTTCTTATATCTGATGATATCCACGTGGCTTCCCATGTATCCCCAAACGAAACGGGTGGCTATGTCTGTCTCGCGCTCGCCATCGCGCAACTCAACCTCAACGAGCGCGTCAGGGGGTAAGCCCAGTGGCGGTCGGTGTTGCTGACCAGTCCAATCATTCTTGATCCACGCATGGGGCTCATCGCATTGGTTCAAAAATGACATTTATGATTGATCTCAAAAGTACATCTCATTTTTCATTCTCTGGTATCAAGCCGTAGCTTAAATAACGCTCGCGCTGCCTTTCGTCAGTCTTGTCGGGATTTTTCACGTGCATCGCGATACCGGCGGATGAAAAACGAATGTAGTGTTGCATAAGGGCGTTCCACTGCTCCCAGTTTCCTCGTTCGTAGCGCGAACTTCCCGTTTCGATCTCAGTCATCCAAATAGCCCACTCCGCATCGTCCTCGAGGAGCTTTCGCGGTATTTTTTTGTGTCAATGCCGTAGTTAGATAGATCTTGAACAAGAAATCCAACAGCAGTGGTTTTTGGGTCTCCACCAGTCATGGATTTGAAAATTCGGACAGCAAACCAGGCTACGGTGAAGATCACGGCGCCCAACGCAAACACAATCACCATTTCCATATCGAATACTCCATCTCACGGCACAGTGAGTCTAGCACTATTGGGTCTCTGGGCGACTGAGTGTCTACTGGAGAGGGGCCCGTGCTCTAGGGGGGGGCGTGGCGGGTACGCACCCGTGGCTTGGGGTCACTTGCTGCGGTACTTCCATGAGCTCCTAGGCCCCCTCTAGCAGGGTGACTGGGATTGTTCTCGTAGCCCGGGGCTGTGGCAAGAGGGCAGGGGGCTAACTGAGCCATCGGTGGCCTTCATCTGGAAAAGGTCATGCCTCTATTGCGGCGCTATCCAAATCTGTGTGGGTGACGGCTTCATCAGGTCAGGCCGCGGCAGCACTAGATGTTGTGCGATAGGGTGAGGCCGGCAGATGGGTGAGCTTGCCGCAGACCAGGTAGCTGATCGTGATCAGATTCCGCAGATGACGGAAGCCGCGGGCACGCGCCTTAGCCGCTTGGATCTGGGCGTTCATCCCCTCGACAGCGCCGTTCGACAGGCGCGAGTCGAAGCGATTGAGGATGCCCTGCCAGTGGGCTTTGACGGTCAGGGCGAAGCGTTTGAACGGCTCCAGCCGGCAGCGCCGGGCCCAGCTGTACCACTTCTTGAGCGCCCGCTCGGCTTCGTTACGGTCGCGGGACTTGGTCAGGATGTCCCGCAGCATCTCCTTGATCCGCCATGCGCGACCGGTCTTCAGGCGCATCCGCGAGAGGTGGTGCAGCTCCGTGATCTGACGAATGGAGAAGCGATAGGCGTCCTTGAGCCAGAGCCAGCGCGATCCCTTGAGCACCGGCACGATGCGCACCTCGGCGCGGCGGACCTCGTCGACAGCCTCGTTGGCGAGCTTGACGATGTGGAAGGCATCAAAGGTGATGGCCGCCTGCGGCAGGTGGCGCTGTACGCCGGCAATGTAGGCCTTGCTCATGTCGATACAGGCCGCCTCGATCGATTCCGGCTCGCCGCCATGTTGCCGCAGGTCCTCGGCAAAGCGCGCCACCGTGCTCTGGCTGCGCCCCGGGCAGGCGAAGAGCAGCCGGCGGGCATCCAGGTCCTGGAAGATGGTGATGTAGTCCTGTCCCCGCCGCGCGGCCGTCTCATCGATGCCCACGGCGCGGACCTCGCTGTAGTCCTCCTGGGCCCGGGCAGCGCCGACATAGTGATCGAGGATCCGCCACAGCGCGTCATCGCCGACGCAGAGCAACTCGGCCACCTTGCGCACCGGCATCTCGCGGCAGAGCGTGACGGCCATGGCCTCGAACAGCTGCGAGAACCCGCTACCCGGTCGCGCCCAGGGCACCTCGACCTGTGTGGTCTTCCCGCAGTCCTGACAGCACACCCGCGGCACGGCGGCGTGGATGTAGGCCTGGTGTTCGAAGAAATGCAGGTGCTGCCACGTACGCTGACGGGTGTCATGGACGGGCTGCCTCTCAGCGCCGCAGGCCGGGCAGGCGAAGCGGCTGCCGCTGGCGAAGGTGACATCGAAGTCGATGCGTTTGGCCTCGGCATCGAAGCGGATGTCGCTGACTTCCCAGGGCGCGCTCAGCCCCAGCGCGGCGGTGAACAGGGCGTGCTCGGTGGCCATGGCAACTCCTCGCTTGGTCAAGACGGCGAGGCACAACATATAGGGTCACGCCGGCGGACGGCTACCCCACTACAAGCCGCTGACACCCACACGATCCGCGAAGGGGCCACCCCAAAGTGCTGGTAGGATGGGGCGTTTTGGAGGGTGGCGTCGGGCGGAGCTGCGAAGTGGCTCACTGGTTTTTGAGCTGGCCGGCGCACGCATTTTTCCAGAGAAGGTTCTGTGTGCCGCGCGTCAGGGCGCCTGGGGACTGAGCCCAGCGGTCGGGATCTGGCGCGCCATCAGTGTCCAGCGGCTGCGCTGGCCTGATAGCTGGATGTCCACAGAGAGGTAAAGGAGAGCAGCTCACGGTGCCGCTGCTTCTGGTTAGGGAGTGAACGTACTGAAAACGCTTCGCCGATTCCGCAAGAGGTTGAGTCTACGGGCCTTGTTGGCCTTGGTCGTGATCCTGGTCGCTCTGGGTACCCTCTCAGGGACCGCTGCGGTGAGTCTGTTCATCTACGAGAACCTTCTACGAGATCAGGCACAGCGCACTGCAGAGGTGACCGCCGAGCATACTTTCAGCTCGATGTTCCAGGTCATGCGTCGCGGTTGGGGGCGGGAGGATCTGGAAGAGTACATCGGGGCGCTGGAGCAGACCTACGAAGAAAGTCCGCTCTGGGTTCAGCTTTACCGTGGTGAGCTGGTTGACGAGCTCTATGGCCGCGTTGACGGCTCGGTGGAGCCGGATCCGGTCGTTGATCAGGCCTTTAGCACGGGTGAGGCTCAGCGCCGCAGCGATGGGGGGCAGCAGCGCCACGTGATGCCCGTCGAGGCACGCAGCGAGTGTCTGGATTGTCATACCAATGCCGAAGTTGGCGAGGTTCTCGGGGTCGTCGGGGTCACGCAGGATCTCGACCCGGTGCTCAGTGAGGCTCGCACCGGCTATGCATGGCTGTTTTTCACCGTTGTCCCTCTGGCCCTTCTCGCGGGTGCGGGTGCGGCCCACTGGGTGAATCTGCGCCTGACCCACTCACTGGAACGCTTTAGTGCTCAGGTCGAGCAGGTCAATGCCGTTCGGGATCTTGAGAGTTTCCAGCCGAAAGCGATCAACCTAGGTTTCTTAGAGCTGAACCGGGTCATGCACCAGGTTGATGCGCTCATTCGAAGGTTGCGGTCGGTGGCGGCGGACAAAGCGATTCTCGATGCCCACCAGCGCCAGCTGGAAGAGCAGCAGGAGAGTGCTCAGCGGATCATCGCACGGGCAACATCCTCCGATGCCCGGCAAGCGCCCGGCGTGCGGTTTTGCTATCAGCCGGCGGCGATGCTCGGTGGGGATGTGTTCCTCGCCGAGCGCCGGGGTGATGGGGTGCTCGTCCTGCTTCTTGGAGACTTTACCGGCCACGGGATCGACTCTGCGGTGGGCGTGCCTGCACTGGCGACCCTTTTCGATGACATGGTCAGGCGCGGGGTGGATAGCAACACGGTGCTCGAGACGATCAATGAGCAGCTCTACCGCAACCTGCCGCCGGAAATCTTCCTCGCGGCGACTCTGTTTGAGGTCGATTGTCGTAACCAGCGTCTGGGGGTCTGGAACGCCGGGATGCCGCGGGCATGGCTTGTTGGCCCGGAAGGGATCGAGGAAAGGCTGGATCCCAGAGGGCTGCCGCTGGCTGCCGTGCCGAGCGGGACGGTGGAGAACCGGCGGCTGGTTGACTACCCGCTCTCTGCGGGCTTGCACCTGATCGCCTGTTCCGATGGATTGCTTGAGATCGAATCCGCCTCTGGGGAGCAGTTCGGAGAGGGCAATGCGGAGGCCACGCTCGAGCGGGTGCCGCCGGAAGAGGCCTTCGATGCACTGTGTAGCGATGTGACCGCATGGCGTGGTGCCGGTGAGGTTCGTGATGACGTGACCCTGCTGGATGTGTCCTTTGATGAGCTTTTCTCGGGGGCAGTTGATGGGTGCCCGGGGTACGCAAAACGGCCGGCTGATGATGGGTGACGCTTGTTCGAAGGAAGCTGGAGCGGAGTTGATGCCGGCCTGATCTGAGCGCTGAGAGCCCCGGACTCGGCGGGTTATCGGGCCGAGCCGTGCGGCTGAACCCGCTCTCCTTGGCGGGGCGGGGCTTGGAAATGGCACAAACCAGGCCGCAGGACCTCGGCTGGCTCTTGGCCGCGGTGGGCGAGGAAGATGGAGAGCATGGACTGACCGATGGGCCAATCGGCTCCGGAAACGCAGCCCCACCGCGAGGTGCTCGCCGGCTCGGTTGAGCGGGTGACCTACCACAACGCGGAAAACGGCTTCTGCGTGCTGCGCGTTAAGGCGCGCGGGCAGAGGGATCTGGTGACCGTGATCGGGCATGCGGCCAATGTCTCGGCGGGCGAGTGGGTGACCGCCTCCGGCGAGTGGTTCAACGACCGAAAGCACGGGGTGCAGTTCAGGGTCCAGTTTCTGCGCGTCTCCGCCCCCAGTTCGGCAGAGGGCATCGAGAAGTTCCTCGGCTCCGGGATGATCAAGGGCATCGGCCCGGTTTACGGCAAGAAGCTCGTGGAGGCTTTCGGCGAGGCCGTCTTCGAGGTCATCGAGAACACGCCCGAGCGGCTTCAGGAGATCGAGGGCATCGGTCCTAAGCGCGCCGAGCGCATCTGCTCGGGCTGGGCCGATCAGAAGGTCATCCGCGAGATCATGATGTTCCTCCACAGCCACGGGGTGGGGACCGCCCGGGCCGTGCGCATCTACAAGACCTACGGGGTGGATGCGGTGGAGAAGATGTCGGAGAACCCCTACCGGCTCGCCCGGGACATCCGCGGTATCGGGTTCAAGACCGCGGATGCCATCGCCATGCGCCTGGGCATTGAGCCGGATGCACTCATCCGGCTGCGCGCGGGGATTGCTTTCGCCTTGCTCGAAGCTACGGATCAGGGCCACTGCGGTCTGCCGGTCGGCGAACTCCTACCGAAAGCCTCTGAGCTGCTGGAGGTGGATGAGGAGCGTCTGCAGGAGGCGCTGGCGCTGGAGATTGACGAGGGCGAGGTGATTGAAGCGCCGCTGGGGGATAAGCGCTGTGTCTTTCTCGCTGCGCTCTTCCGTGCCGAGGAGGTGATCGCCGAGCGGCTGCGCCAGATCTGCGTGGGCGCGCCGAACTGGCCCGAGATCGATGCCGATAAGGCGCTGCCCTGGGTGGAGGCCAAAACCGGGCTCTCGTTGGCCGAGCAGCAGTCGCAGGCCGTGCGCCAGGCGCTCCAGAGCAAGGTGACCGTGATCACCGGCGGCCCGGGCGTGGGGAAGACCACGCTGGTCAATAGCATCCTCGCCATCCTTGCTGCCAAGGGAGTCGAGATGCTCCTGTGCGCTCCGACCGGCCGGGCGGCCAAGCGTATGAGCGAGACCTCCGGGCGGGAGGCGACCACCATCCATCGGATGCTGGAGATCGACCCAAGTCACGGTGGTTTCAAACGAAACGAGGACAATCCCCTAGAGTGCGACCTGCTCGTGCTCGATGAGGCCTCGATGGTCGATGTGCGGCTGATGCAGTCGGTGTTGCGGGCGATGCCGGATTATGCAGCACTTCTGATCGTCGGTGATATCGATCAGCTCCCATCGGTGGGGCCGGGCCAAGTCCTGGCTGATGTAATCCAGTCCGAGGCGGTCCCGGTGGTGCGCCTGACCGAGGTCTTCCGCCAGGCTGCGCGCAGCCAGATCATCACCAACGCGCACCGGGTCAACCAGGGCCAGATCCCCAACCTTGATCCGCCGGGAGGTGAGTCGGACTTCTATTTCGTCCCGGCCGCCGAGCCTGAAGAGGCGGGGACGAAGATCCTGGAGCTGGTCAAAAACCGCATCCCCGGGCGCTTCGGGTTCGACCCGATCGATGGTATTCAGGTGCTATGCCCGATGAATCGCGGTGGCGTGGGCGCGCGCTCACTGAATCTGGAGCTTCAGAAGGTGCTCAATCCCGCCGAGGGGCAGCCGGCGGTAGAGCGTTTCGGCTGGCGCTTTGCCCCCGGCGATAAGGTCATGCAGACGCAGAACGACCACGAAAAGGAGGTCTACAACGGGGACATGGGCCGGATCGAGTCCGTGGATCCGGATGAGGAGGAGGTGGCCATCGACTTTGAGGGGCGCTCGGTGGCCTATGGCTTTGGCGAACTCGATCAGGTCGTCCCCGGCTTTGCAGCGACCATTCACAAGTCCCAGGGCTCGGAGTACCCGGCGGTGGTCATCCCGGTGCTCACCCAGCACTATCCGATGCTCCAGCGCAACCTGCTCTACACCGGCATCACGCGAGGCCGCGAGCTGGTGGTTCTGGTTGGCCAGCCCAAGGCAGTGGCCATGGCGGCGCGCAATGCCTCGAGCCGCAAGCGCTATACAAGGCTGCGCGATCTATTGCGTCTTCCGGCGTGACGGAGCCCCGTGTAGAGTTACTAACAGTCGAGAAAGTGTTGCCAGTATGTGGTAGCCTGCCTAGATGAAATGTAAACGTTCGAACGATGGCCGCGCGATAGACAAGTCGGCGGCGCACGCCCTGCGGATGCAGGCGATCAAGGCGGTGCGCAATGGTCGAACGGTCGCTGATGTAGCCGCTGCCTTCGGGTCAATGAGCGCACCCTGTACCGCTGGTTATAGCGCTACGCCGAAGGGGGTCAGAAGGCGCTCCATTCCAAGCCCAAGTCTGGACGGCCTCGGAAGCTGACCCCGGAGCAGATGCGCTGGGTCGCCCGCACCGTCCGCGACGAGACCCCGCAGCAGCTGAAACTGCCGTACGCGCTCTGGACACTGTCGCTGATCCAGGAGCTGATCGAGCGCCACCTGGGCAAGAAGCTCTCCCGCGCGTCGGTCCACAACCTGATGAAGACGCTGGGCTTCTCGGCGCAGAAGCCTTTGTACCAGGCGTGGCAACGGGATCCCGAACTCGTTCGTCAGTGGGAGACGGAGACCTATCCGGAGATCCGCAAACAGGCCAAGCGCGAGGGGGCGACCATCTACTTCGCCGACGAGTCGGGGTTGCGCTCGGATTACCACACCGGCACCACTTGGTCGCCTGTTGGCGAGACCCCGGTCGTGGAAGCCACCGGCCGGCGTTTTGCGGTGAACATGATCTCCGCCGTCAGCCCACGCGGCGAGATGCGCTTCATGGTCCACCAGGGCACCGTGAACGCCCGAGTTTTCCGCGAGTTCCTCAGGCGACTGCTCGTCGGCGCGGAGCGTCCGGTATTCGTCATCGTGGACGGTCATCCCGCGCACAAGGCGAAGCTGGTCCGCGAGTTCGTGGACTCGACCGACGGCATGCTCAGGCTCTTCTTCCTGCCGCCGTACTCCCCGCAGCTCAATCCGGACGAGCAGGTCTGGGCCCACGTCAAGCGGGATATCGGCCGCCGCGGGGTTCAGAACATCGAGCGGATGAAGCGCATGGCCCTCTCGGCGCTCTGGCGCCTCCAAAAGCTACCCGCCTTGATTCAGTCGTTTTTCCGTCAACCGGAGTGCCAATATGCTCGGGCATGACAATACCTGCTGAAATCTTAGTAAGCTACCTTGTTAGGTGTTTATAACTATCAATCCAGAAGCTCGCTTCCTTTTTATTCTTTAGCTCATCCTCACTCACACACCCTTTCTCGAAACCGATAACACGAATTTGCTCAGCCCACCGGACTTGCCTCTTCGAGCCCTTCAGTTTCGGCCATTTCTTTTGTTTCGCGATCTCTTTTGATTTCGCAATATTCTCTTCGCGCTGCTGATATTTCTCGCGTGCCTTTTTTATGGCCTCTTCCGCCGTTTTTTCAGAAGCATAGCACGGTGTGTTAACAACGTACGCGCTTGGCGTTCCAAACTCTACAACCAACTCCTCCTCATCCTCCTGCCGCTCCGCTATGTTTGCCGGTATTTGTGGAAATTCCGGAGTTGCTGTATAGCCTTCTTCAGAAACCACTTCCTCGAACTGATCGCGCTCTTCAACAATCGCACGCTCCAAGCGCTTCCGCTCTTCCTCAAGACGTTTCCTGCGCGCTACTTCGTGCTCATAAGCTTGAGCTGACGCCGGAAACTGATCTCTTAGCACATCGTCCAGGTCTTGATCGCTCAGCTCTTCGACACCGTCTTCATTAAAAAGAAGGTATTTAGTGGCCACATCACGGCTCGTCGCGATCACGCCACGCGCGACATAGACTCCGAATTGCTCTAGCGTATATTGGTCAATACCGTTTCCGCTGTTGCTTCGAGGACACGAATGCGGACTTACTGTGACCTTCTTATCATATTCGATAAAACGCTCTAATTTCGGCCTACCCGACCAGTACTTAATCTCAAGAGAAAGGACAGCGCACCCATCTTCTTGAACATAAAACGAACCCGATCGACCAACTTTGATTTCATTGCTCATAAAAAACCCTCTATCATTTTCCGAATTTTGAAGAGACACCTTAACCACCCATGGGGTGGCAAAATCATGCAACTCCACACTTCCGCTTCTAGAGAATAGAACCTTGCGAGCAAGGTAGGCGTTTTCTTTTTTGTGCCATTTGATTTAACATAGAAAGCGTTTCTCTGCGCTGTCAACCTCCAAAAGGTGGGTTCCCACGGATGGCCTTCATGCGCAGAACATCTTCCCTGTTGGTCTTAGAAGACTGCGTCCAAGATGGATTGCTTGGTGCTTCGCTTGTTGGGTGCTGTATCTGTACCTGCGTCATCGTTTTGCCTGCTCCTAGTCATTTGGTAGATCCCTCGGTTCTGTGTTCATGCTTGAGGCCTCGTCGAGCTGTTTGGAGCTCTGTAGGGACTAGGTGAGGCTGTGCAGAAAATCTGGCTGTCTTGGCAAAAAAAATGGCCAACGGCGGATCGGCCGTTGGCATTGACTGGGCCGGTGGCCCGGAGTCTTTGGCTCGGGGGCGCAGCTTCGGGCTGGAAGCTGGGAGCCTTGGCGGCGGGTGTGTTCGGACCCGAGTCGGCGGGCCGGATGATGGTCAGCGAGTGCTCGAGTTTGTGCATTCGATGGCCGAAGGGTGCGGGAGTGATGGCCGTTGGTACGCGAGTCCTTCCGTCCATCTTTGGTGAGCCGAACGCCTCATCAATATTCGCCGAACGCGGGATGGCTGACTCAGTTCCCTGATCCGTGTCCTATCGGCCAAGCTGGCATCACGCGGGGTAAGCATGAGCAGCTCCGACGCCCAGGTCTTCCAGCGCTTGAAGGTCCTTGGGCTGCTCGGCCCCACCCCCGGTGGCATCCTGTCGTGGGGCGTAGCCCGAAGAAACTGATCACCTATTCAGGAATGGTGATATGACTTCTGTTAAGGCCTTAAAGGATTTGGTGGCTTGTGGGCAATTCATTTTGGGGGGGGCGGGCGCCAACGCTGGAGGCGAAGGAATGGTCCGCTCAGCAACATCCCATGGTGGGCGCGGGCAAGTACGAGCCACCAATTGGCCATTGAGGCGGTGCGAGCCAGCGGCGTAAGCTTGCGCGCGAACCTCGAGCACCTCTCAGGCCTCGCCTGGTATCGACTCGGACTATGTCGGGGGCTCGATTGACCTCCTGTCTCCTGTGCTGGGGCGTTATTCCGGGGAGTTCAACCAGTAGTACCCAGCCACGTGAGCCTCGTTCGATGCCCATAGGTCGAATCAACGGGTCTTCTGCCACGAGCCGGGCTCCGCTGGGCGAACTCGGAGCCCAAGGGCGGCAGTCGGCCTCTGGCCCCGCCAGGAGAGGAGGGGCGGCTCTCACCCGCTCCGACAATCGATAGCGCCGGGCCATGAGCAGGCGCGCATTCCGCGCGCGGTCATGACCGCATTATCTGGCTGAACGTGACCGGTTCCGCCAGCAGGCTGGGGAAGAGCGAATCTATCGCCCTGCATGCACACCCCTCGAAGGCCCTTCCGAGGGGGTTTGCGCCCTTGTAAGCCCCCTCGGAAGCCGCTTTGAAGGCCCTTGAAAGCCCCTTTGAAGCCCCTTCTGAGGCCCTTGCCAACCGCGCTGCAGCTCGCCGCCCGATAGATCTCTTCCCCGGTGTCTGCGAGTACCCAGGGCACTTCATCACGGCAGAACACAGAATCTGTCCCTTTATTAACCGGCCCACCCCGCGGTCTAGATCGGGCAATCCGTTGGCTCGTTGTGCGCTCGGTTACTATATCATCCTGATTATTCGTTGAATTCTCGATCTGCTGGTAGATGTCGTGTCCGTCAAGATCCAACTTATGGCTGGGCTGCTGAGGTTAGAAGCCATCTAAAGGGTGGTGCAACCTTCTGAATGCACGGGGTTGGTTTCGGAAAAAGGGACAAATTCTTGGTCAGGCGCCGCCGGCGCGCGGCTGCTGGCTTGCTGCCATGGTGGGCGGGCTGCGAGCCGGGGGAGTCGGCATCTGCACTGCAGTCGTACTCTAAGTATAGCGCCTGCTGAGCCATGTCTCACCGGCTCGTGGGCACGCTTCGCCCTAGCGGGGAGGATGAGGCTGGGGTCTGCCCGTTAGCGGGCAAGGGCGGTTGCATGGCGCCGGGGCGAGTGCCGTAGCCCCGACCAAGGTCGGTGGTCGATGTTGATGGGTCGTGGGGCACCTGCTGTTGGGGAGGGCGGAAAGGCCCTCAGGGTTTAACGGATACCGACGAGTCGGTCAGGAGTGATGGGGGCAGGAGTGTGATCAGCACCAGAGGATCCAGCGGCCACGGTTGTTGCGAGTCGAAAACAGGAGGAAGCAATCCAAGGCCAATTGCGTATTCCGGACGATCGAGGCCACGTTTTCCGGCTGAACTTGACCGATTCCGAGGTGGTTTGCGGAATCGCTGGTCACGGTGCCGGAATGAGCGGTCACGTTCGCCGGAACTCGCAGCGCTAAGCGTTGTCCATTTTAAAGTAGCAAGACGACCACTTCAGAAGGTTGCGCCAGTAGGGGTTTGTGTTATATTGGAAGATGAAGTTTCCCGCCCTACGGGCGGCTTAAAGAAGTAGTTTCCCGCCCTACGGGCGGCTAGAGGGCCAGTTGGAGACGCTGGCCCTCTTTTTATTTCCGGCCACAGCGTACGCGCCGTGATCCGGCACCTTCAATCTGGGGGCGGGGGCTGCGCGTGCCCCTTCCGCACATGGAAAGGGACCGTGTGATAACGAGTGGCCTTGAGAGCCTTCGCGGGCGTCTTGGTCGATGTCGATGAAAAGCAGCGCCCGATACTGACCACGGAGGAACACCGGCGGCTCGGTCGCCGGGTAATGGCCGGCATCGGTATTTCGATTACCGGCACCGTTGTTTGGGGTTTCGGCGACTTGGTTGGCGAAGCGCTTACTTGGGTAGCCCTCTGACATCTGCTTCGAGCGTACAGGGTCGCTGGCGCCCCCATGCCGCTGATGCGGGGAGTTGAATCGGAGGTTTGTTTCTAGGAAAGTCCAAAATAGAAAATTTTAAGGCTTCTACGAAAGCGCGAGGAATCCCGAGAGCGACATGTCAGCGTGGCGCAAGCTTCTTATATCTGATGATATCCACGTGGCTTCCCATGTATCCCCAAACGAAACGGGTGGCTATGTCTGTCTCGCGCTCGCCATCGCGCAACTCAACCTCAACGAGCGCGTCAGGGGGTAAGCCCAGTGGCGGTCGGTGTTGCTGACCAGTCCAATCATTCTTGATCCACGCATGGGGCTCATCGCATTGGTTCAAAAATGACATTTATGATTGATCTCAAAAGTACATCTCATTTTTCATTCTCTGGTATCAAGCCGTAGCTTAAATAACGCTCGCGCTGCCTTTCGTCAGTCTTGTCGGGATTTTTCACGTGCATCGCGATACCGGCGGATGAAAAACGAATGTAGTGTTGCATAAGGGCGTTCCACTGCTCCCAGTTTCCTCGTTCGTAGCGCGAACTTCCCGTTTCGATCTCAGTCATCCAAATAGCCCACTCCGCATCGTCCTCGAGGAGCTTTCGCGGTATTTTTTTGTGTCAATGCCGTAGTTAGATAGATCTTGAACAAGAAATCCAACAGCAGTGGTTTTTGGGTCTCCACCAGTCATGGATTTGAAAATTCGGACAGCAAACCAGGCTACGGTGAAGATCACGGCGCCCAACGCAAACACAATCACCATTTCCATATCGAATACTCCATCTCACGGCACAGTGAGTCTAGCACTATTGGGTCTCTGGGCGACTGAGTGTCTACTGGAGAGGGGCCCGTGCTCTAGGGGGGGGCGTGGCGGGTACGCACCCGTGGCTTGGGGTCACTTGCTGCGGTACTTCCATGAGCTCCTAGGCCCCCTCTAGCAGGGTGACTGGGATTGTTCTCGTAGCCCGGGGCTGTGGCAAGAGGGCAGGGGGCTAACTGAGCCATCGGTGGCCTTCATCTGGAAAAGGTCATGCCTCTATTGCGGCGCTATCCAAATCTGTGTGGGTGACGGCTTCATCAGGTCAGGCCGCGGCAGCACTAGATGTTGTGCGATAGGGTGAGGCCGGCAGATGGGTGAGCTTGCCGCAGACCAGGTAGCTGATCGTGATCAGATTCCGCAGATGACGGAAGCCGCGGGCACGCGCCTTAGCCGCTTGGATCTGGGCGTTCATCCCCTCGACAGCGCCGTTCGACAGGCGCGAGTCGAAGCGATTGAGGATGCCCTGCCAGTGGGCTTTGACGGTCAGGGCGAAGCGTTTGAACGGCTCCAGCCGGCAGCGCCGGGCCCAGCTGTACCACTTCTTGAGCGCCCGCTCGGCTTCGTTACGGTCGCGGGACTTGGTCAGGATGTCCCGCAGCATCTCCTTGATCCGCCATGCGCGACCGGTCTTCAGGCGCATCCGCGAGAGGTGGTGCAGCTCCGTGATCTGACGAATGGAGAAGCGATAGGCGTCCTTGAGCCAGAGCCAGCGCGATCCCTTGAGCACCGGCACGATGCGCACCTCGGCGCGGCGGACCTCGTCGACAGCCTCGTTGGCGAGCTTGACGATGTGGAAGGCATCAAAGGTGATGGCCGCCTGCGGCAGGTGGCGCTGTACGCCGGCAATGTAGGCCTTGCTCATGTCGATACAGGCCGCCTCGATCGATTCCGGCTCGCCGCCATGTTGCCGCAGGTCCTCGGCAAAGCGCGCCACCGTGCTCTGGCTGCGCCCCGGGCAGGCGAAGAGCAGCCGGCGGGCATCCAGGTCCTGGAAGATGGTGATGTAGTCCTGTCCCCGCCGCGCGGCCGTCTCATCGATGCCCACGGCGCGGACCTCGCTGTAGTCCTCCTGGGCCCGGGCAGCGCCGACATAGTGATCGAGGATCCGCCACAGCGCGTCATCGCCGACGCAGAGCAACTCGGCCACCTTGCGCACCGGCATCTCGCGGCAGAGCGTGACGGCCATGGCCTCGAACAGCTGCGAGAACCCGCTACCCGGTCGCGCCCAGGGCACCTCGACCTGTGTGGTCTTCCCGCAGTCCTGACAGCACACCCGCGGCACGGCGGCGTGGATGTAGGCCTGGTGTTCGAAGAAATGCAGGTGCTGCCACGTACGCTGACGGGTGTCATGGACGGGCTGCCTCTCAGCGCCGCAGGCCGGGCAGGCGAAGCGGCTGCCGCTGGCGAAGGTGACATCGAAGTCGATGCGTTTGGCCTCGGCATCGAAGCGGATGTCGCTGACTTCCCAGGGCGCGCTCAGCCCCAGCGCGGCGGTGAACAGGGCGTGCTCGGTGGCCATGGCAACTCCTCGCTTGGTCAAGACGGCGAGGCACAACATATAGGGTCACGCCGGCGGACGGCTACCCCACTACAAGCCGCTGACACCCACACGATCCGCGAAGGGGCCTCTATTGCTGGGCCATGAGTCCAGGGGGTGGGGCATCCGCACCTCCGCGCGGGCCGCGTTCGTGGCGGGGGCCACAAGAACGGCACCTCCTTCATAGACAGACTCTCGTCCAACGCCGGCGACGTGCTTGCCGGCGCATCGCCCACGCTGAACGCCCACTACTGGTCACTGCCGCCGCCGCCCGGTGCCTTGCGCGTACTCCGCCTCATGGCCAACGGGAGGCGGAGGGTGCCCCAAGGCCGCAACCCCCAACAAGGAAAGGTAACGGCTCTCAACGGCTCAGAACAATTAATCCATAGCCGGGGCCAGGAGCAGGTGTGCATCCAGCACGAACGTAACCGTGGTTTCTGGCTGGGCGCGACCGGTTCCAAAGCAGGCTGGGGATGAGCGAACCCATTGCCCAGCATGCACCGCCCCTTCCGGCGCTCTTGCCAGCCATTTCGAACTCACTCTGCGCCTTTACAGGGCATGAAGTTTTCTTTGTCTCAGCGAGGCCGAATCAGATCGGCCAGGGGGCGCCTCGAAACTGTCGTGTGCCTCGGCGTGTGCGAGGAGATGGCGCAGAAGAATAAAGAATGTTTGCTTCGGCTTGATTGGCGATCTCGTCTTTCGTCCTTCAGGATACGCGCGGTCCCCACGATGCCAGCTAGGCTACGAACAGCGCATAGTCCTTGCCGATCAATGAGCGCGAAGGTGGAAGTCGCTAAATACCTCGT
Organism: Halorhodospira sp. 9628; assembly: GCF_022228075.1. Classification (NCBI taxonomy): domain Bacteria; kingdom Pseudomonadati; phylum Pseudomonadota; class Gammaproteobacteria; order Chromatiales; family Ectothiorhodospiraceae; genus Halorhodospira; species Halorhodospira sp. 9628. The sequence goes on along the minus strand of NZ_JAJNRF010000003.1, from coordinate 167,870 downwards.
TTAGAGCGGTACGCAGAAATGATGCCGCCTATATCATCCTTGAAGGATGCAATATAATCATGCCGAATCCCCTGGGAACCGCTCGGGTGCGGTAGCGATATAACATCGCATTGTTCAAACTTCTGAAAGGATATGACGAATCTTGTTCCCAGCCCTTCTTTTTGTTTGGTGACAAGCCGGCCGTGCGCTCCCATCACGGATTCAAAGCCTTTTAGTATGTCTTGCCTTTGCAGGGCTTTAATCATTTCAGATCCGAAAAAGAACAGGATTGCTGGCTTAAAAGCCTCTATGTGCTCCAAGAAATTTTTCTTGTGTTCATCCATTTTTATCTTTTTCTTGGCCTCGCCATCCATGTCGTGACCTTGTGACCTGCACCAGTTGGTCTGAATGATGCTCTTTTCGAAATCACCTGGCTGCTCCCTATCGAGGGGGTGTCCCCACAACCTAAACCAAGTGATTATCTCGTTGTCGTAGGGCCAGCGCAGGGCGCTATCGCCGTACTTTGGTGCTTTGTTGGCGAAGGTGACTTTGGTTTCGGTATCGAACTCTACACGAGCAGACTGACTTTGGTCGGCTTCTTGGTCTGCCTTGGCGTAGCCCCATTCATAGCCACATAGCATAATCCCGTATTGGTCGTTGAGGCCAGGGAATATACTATTGGCAATATTAGCGTCCTTGAGCTTCATGCCGAACTCCTCTTTGGTGGGCCGCGGGATTAGAGAGGTAAGGGGGCCCTCTAAGATCTTATCGGGTAAAGTCTTAGGACGTTGCTTTCGATGTTTTCTGCTAAAGATGCGCTTGGGCCGCTATCAGTCTGAAGCTGATGGAGGAGTTCATTCAGTTTTCTTCTGATGGTGAGCGGGTTCACGTCGATGGAGTATAGGCTGCCTTGGGCAAGAGCGAGTTCAAGGGCTAGCAATTGATTTGTGAGCGCCGAAAATGGTCGATAACCCCAAGCGGGCTTTCCTTGGACTTCTAGGCGTTTTGGCCTGCACTGACGCTCAGAGATTTCTAGGAATCTTTTGATTCCAAAGTTTATTCTATTAGAAATATAGCTCGGTCTCAGCTGAGAGCTTTGTATATGAGCGGAGCATGCTGACGCCATGACGGTAGCAGCGATCCCCTGGAAACTTACTTGGGTTCCCCCATGGTAAGGCACCTCCGCGGGAAGGTGAGACGAAGATCGGCATAAGTCAGCGGCGATACTGAAAGCCCGCACTCCCCACTCGGTGGCGCTCTCTGCGCTGGTGGTTTGCGATTTCCCGAGGCAAAACAGTGCAAGGTGAAGACGGAGATGTGGCGCCGGCTCGGTGCTGGAAAAGGCTTCGGTCTCATCGATTCTTCTCAGTGCGGCTTCTTCGCTTCCTTCTTCTGATAAGGCTTCGATTTCGTCGAGCGCTTTTTTATAAAGCCGAGCGCTTCTTATTTTATCGATACCCCTTAGAAGGCGTCTTCCGCTATACAGAGCGAGCAGGCCAGAAGTCACTTCTGCAGCGTTGACCGTCAAAAGTCCCATTGCTGTGGAGGGGGAAACACCTCGTTCAACCAGCCAGTCATATACGCTGCCAGAGCCAGCTGGTAGGTATGGGACTCCATGAGGCGTCCAAAAATCCCGTAGCCATACGTGATTGGCCCACTCGATGACTCCGATATGTCCATGTTCGTCCATCAGGGTCATCATTGCATTGAGGTCATGGCCGTGGTGGACACGGTGCGCCCAGCCTCCCGCAATGGGGCTGGAAGGATCCGTGTCCATCCAAAGGCTTATTGCCTGTGCCTCATCGGGGTCAAAGACATTTCTTAATAGGTTCTGAAGGGCGGCATGGTCGTGATCCATGTAAGCACGAGTGAATTGAGAGATCTCGTCTGAGTTGGCAAACACGCCGGTAGCAGCGAGGCCGGATACGAGTGCGGCACGGACATGGCTTGGTACGTTTTGGGTTTCGAGTCGAACAAGCGGATTGTCGGAGTGGCGTATTTTTTTGACGCTGTCGGTCGCAATTAGAGACGTTTGGTTATTGAATTGTTCTCGGGCGTATTCAGAGGCCCCGTCAACTATATCTCTTGCGCGGTGCGTTGTCTCCTTGAAACGCTCAGTTGCCCGCTGTTTCGCTTCTTGTGGGTTGTCCCACGCCGCGGTCAAAAAGCGCCCGAAATTTTTGAGAGGATTTTTCTTTTTTTTATCTGTCATGTTTTATCATTCCGTTGATTATGATCGGGGCCTAGGTCTTTCAGGCCGCTATTTGGGCGGCTAAAAGATTTATGTAGTGCAATGACCCGTAGAAACTGCGGCCAGTCAAAGGCAGAACCGATAAAGGTGGTCGGCGTGGCCGCGAAGCCCGGATCCCCGGAGGATCACCTGCCTGGCGGTGAGGCGGGGGCGACGGTCGCCGTGTGATCGTCAACATGGTGATGAGGATACCCTTAAATTCAAGCATGGTGGGGCTCGATCATCAGATCGGGGGTCTCGGCCGAGGCAGTGGTCCCGCCTCGACCAAGCATCTGCCGAGCAAGCTGGGCCAAACGATGCCTCCCGGGCTCCGGAGGATCGCTCCTCCTCAGAGTGATCTATGCCGCATGGCGGATGCACCAACGCGAGACGGCATCACAGAAGGTACTGTAAACCTCCGCGCGGTAGCGGTGCCCTTGTTAGCTTCTTGGTCTAGCGGAGCGAGCAACCTCTCCGCGTGGCGTTGCCTAGTCTGCCATACGTGGGGCCATGCAGGACCGCGGCATAGTTGCCGGCGGCCAGGATCCCCAGAACCAGAGCCCCCCAGATCGGTCCGTCATAGAGTCGGCTGGCTGGTTACAAAGACGCAGCGCGAGAGCCGCGGGCGCTGGAGTTGGTAGGCCGCCAGGCAAAGGAGGAACTCCCACCCCTGAAGCCGTGCAAGTGCCTGGCGCATGTTCGCTCTCGCTCTGGTCGTTGATTGTTGACTCGACTAGAGGGAGCTGTGCAGGCGCACCGTGGTGCGATCATCGGCCGGACGCAGAAGGCTTTACGCCTAGCAGGCTGCTGAAAAACCCGGTGTCCCGGTATCATAGGCGGGGTCGTTGGAAGCCGTGCATGAGGTAGACGGATGCGCGGTGAAGACGTTGGTCAGCAGCACCTGTTCAGCTATGTCAGCCTGGAATCCCGCATACCTGCCAACCACCCGCTGCGCCATATCCGCGCGCTGGTGGACGAGTTGCTTGAGTCCGTCTCGGAAGAGTTGGACGCGGTGTACTCGTACACGGGTCGACCCTCGATCCCGCCTGAGCGACTGGTCCGGGCGCTGCTGCTCCAGGCGCTGTACTCCGTCCGCTCGGAGCGGCTGCTCATGGAACAGCTCGACTACAACCTCCTGTTCCGTTGGTTCGTCGGGCTCGAGATCGATGACCCGGTCTGGCATCCGACTACCTTCACCAAGAATCGCGACCGGCTGATCGAAGCAGACGTTGCGCAGCGGCTGCTTCAGGCGTTCACGGAGATCCCGCAGGTCCGCCCGCTGCTCTCGGATGAGCATTTCTCGGTCGACGGCACGCTGATCGATGCCTGGGCCTCGATGAAGAGTTTCAAGCCGGTCAGCAGTGATGATGAGGATCCAGGCGATGGTGACTCCCGAGGCGGCGGGCGCAATCCGACGGTGAACTTCCGCGGCCAAAAGCGGAGCAACGACACCCACGCCTCGAGCACGGACCCGGATGCTCGCCTTTACCGCAAGGCGGACGGGCAGCCGGCGCAGCTGTGCTATATCGGCCATGCGCTGATGGAGAACCGCAACGGACTGATCGTGGACACGCGGCTGACCCGGGCCAGTGGCACCGCCGAGCGCGAGTCGGCGTTGGAGATGATTCGCAACATCCCCTCGGAAAGAGGCCGTCTGACACTCGCCGCCGATGCCGGCTACAACACCCGGGAGTTCGTCCGCCGCATGCGCCAATGCGAGGTTACGCCCCATGTCGCCCAGAAACGCCGCTTCAATGCCATCGACCAGCGCACGACGCGTCATCCGGGGTACGAGGTCAGTCAACGCATCCGCAAGCGTGTCGAGGAGTTCTTCGGCTGGTCCAAGACGGTCGGTAGCCTGCGCAAGACAAGGTTCATTGGCCCGGACCGGGTGGGGTGGGAGTTCAGCTTCCATGCCTTGGCCTACAACCTGGTCCGCACGCCGAAGCTACTCGGGGCCTGCTGAGATGGGGGTGGTGTGCCTCCACCCCTTGCACGCAGGCGCCCAACGGGCGCGGAGGCAGGGCATCCTCCCTGCCGGCACCCTTCACCTCGTCGATAATCGTCTACGAGCGGCCTCATTCCGGGGCCCCAACGGCCTCGAGCACTGAGTTTCTCAGCACCCTGCTAGCCCTTGGGGTGTCTTACCTGACCGTCACCGGCAACCGGATTGAGAGTGCTGGATCCGGGTGACGAACCGCCCATTGATGTCCCGGTAACGATACTCGACATCAAAGTATCGGAGAAGATATCTAGTGTCAGGGTCTGTGCAAAGGAAGTTGCGCTGAAAGGGGATGGCCTCATTGCGAAACCGCGCTACCGAAAGATCAGCCCCATCAACGAGCATCTGCGCGGAGTAGATGAACGTGGGGGTTGGTCCCGTCTGCGTGCAATAGGTGCTTTGGATGATCGTGAGGCTGTCCACCTGAGTGGGCAGACCTCGATTGACCTCAGAGGAGGCCGCCTGGCATAGCCGCATGGCCTCGGAGGAATACGCCGGGGAAGCAAGCAGTGGCAACACAAGAGAAAGCAGAACAGGGGAAGTAAGGAAACGGCGGAACATGACACCCCCTGTTGTGTGCGGCAAACAGCCCAGCACGGGTTCCTTTCCGGTGGACCGCCCCCGATCGAGTGGGAGGTGTACGAATCCTAGAGCACCCCCGCGGGAAAGCAAGTGCCGTTCGCCGCCTTCTCTCGAAAGGGGGGTATTCCGCATCAGCTTTCTTATGCGCCGATAGACTGGGGCAATCTATTGCGAATGCTCTACCGATAGCAGAACCCTTCGCGGTCTGCCGCATGAGCCGCAGTAGTGCGCGGGGCGCTTGCCGCGGATCGTAAAATCGGGGCTCTGCTGCCTGCCCATGAACGCGAGGGGTGGGGTATCGCAGCCTCCTGGCGCGCTGCGTTCCTGGCGGGGTTATAGAGTGCCTGGGCACGTGATCCTCGATCGATGCGCATGGATTGAATCATCGGATTTTTGCCACGAGCTGGGCTTCGCTGGGCGAAGTCGGAGCCCGAGTGGGCAGTCCGCTTCTGGCCCCGCCAGGGAAGGGAGGAGCCTCGGTGGTCTGACCTGATCGCAGTCACCGCGCCCGAAGCCGCCCCCGGGGGGTGGCCGATTAGCCACGGCAAAGGCCAGTGGCCCTAAGGCGAGGCACCCTGGCACAGCCAGCAGGGCTGGTCACGGTGCCGGAAGGTGCGGGGGTGGCTACCGCCACAGCGCGAGCACACAAAGTCCTGTGGGTCAGCGCCTTTTGTCGAGCGCCGCCACGCGCTGGGACTCGCTGCCGTAACTGGCCAGGAAGGTGATCAGGGGCAAGCCGGGCCGAACCGGCATCACGCGAGCCCGGAGGCTGGTGGTTCTCGTTGGGCAGCCCAAGTCGGTGACTGAGGCAGCTGGGAATGCCTCGACCCGCGAGCGTATAGGAGACTCTGCGGCTTTCTGCACCTTCCAGCATGACCATGCACGGTGTAGAGTCAATCCAGATGGAATGGCGAAGTTTCACGGGTAGGCCCGACCGCAATTTTCTGAGCTGCCTACGCGGCAGCGAACGGTGTGCGGAGCGGGGCACTTGATCTCGACGATTTCTGAGCTGCCTACGCGGCAGCGAACATGAGTGCAAGGCGAAGATTGAGTAAGGCGGCATTTCTGAGCTGCCTACGCGGCAGCGAACCTCCTGTGTGAGTGGAAAGGCCCGCCAATCCATTTCTGAGCTGCCTACGCGGCAGCGAACGCCAATAAGCGTTGGCCACTTCGCAGATCACGTTTCTGAGCTGCCTACGCGGCAGCGAACGGGCCGGCGCCTCCCTGAGTGCGAGACAGCTGTTTCTGAGCTGCCTACGCGGCAGCGAACTCAACACCCCATACCGAGCGGGCGGTGGGGCCTTTCTGAGCTGCCTACGCGGCAGCGAACGTCTAGGCACTCATCGTGCATCGACTCGGCATCTTTCTGAGCTGCCTACGCGGCAGCGAACAAAACGTCGTGGTCGGGTTTGCCGGCCACGGCTTTCTGAGCTGCCTACGCGGCAGCGAACGAGTTGGGGCCAGGTCGCTGCCATCGGATCCATTTCTGAGCTGCCTACGCGGCAGCGAACACTACGAGGGCGACGTTCGGGATGTCCTCGACTTTCTGAGCTGCCTACGCGGCAGCGAACTTTGCCGGCACTGGCGACAAGGCTCCGTCGAATTTCTGAGCTGCCTACGCGGCAGCGAACTGCCGCGACCACGATTCGCGCGGGATACCGATTTTCTGAGCTGCCTACGCGGCAGCGAACAGGTTTCGGGTATCGCTTACTGGAAGGCTAACTTTCTGAGCTGCCTACGCGGCAGCGAACTCTACCTGGCCCGGGAGGCCCTGGAGAACGAATTTCTGAGCTGCCTACGCGGCAGCGAACCGGGCGCACTCTTGCTATCGCTGCCGCCGTCCTTTCTGAGCTGCCTACGCGGCAGCGAACATTGGCTGGCGTGGGTAATGGTATCTACAATTTTTCTGAGCTGCCTACGCGGCAGCGAACAGCGAGGATCAGGAGCAGCTGCACAAGGTGCTTTTCTGAGCTGCCTACGCGGCAGCGAACCTGCTCAGGATGCTGGCGGCCAATCAGGAACATTTCTGAGCTGCCTACGCGGCAGCGAACGCCGGCCTGGTGGTCGCCTTCCTCGGCGTAGATTTCTGAGCTGCCTACGCGGCAGCGAACGTATCATTGCGGTCTGCGCACGCACAAGGAGTTTTCTGAGCTGCCTACGCGGCAGCGAACAATGACCGGCACCCAACGCCAACGCGAACAATTTTCTGAGCTGCCTACGCGGCAGCGAACGCGTATCAGCTCGCGCACCGGCTGGCGAAGAATTTCTGAGCTGCCTACGCGGCAGCGAACAGAGCGTCATCGGGGAAAGCCCGCGGGAAGACGTTTCTGAGCTGCCTACGCGGCAGCGAACACGACCCGCCGCAGAATCCTTACGATGAAGGTTTTCTGAGCTGCCTACGCGGCAGCGAACGATGCCACGGCGGAGGAACTACGCGCTGAACTTTTCTGAGCTGCCTACGCGGCAGCGAACGTCGGTGTCAATCACCTTGCCGATGGCATCCGTTTCTGAGCTGCCTACGCGGCAGCGAACACTTCGTACTCGATACCGTCCACGCGGACAGTTTTCTGAGCTGCCTACGCGGCAGCGAACGGTACTGGTGGCGAGAGCGGAGAACTAGAATATTTCTGAGCTGCCTACGCGGCAGCGAACGGGGCGCCGGCCCTTCCAGGCCGACCTCGAGTTTTCTGAGCTGCCTACGCGGCAGCGAACCTGCCCGATGCAAGCGAGAATGAGGGCAAAATTTTCTGAGCTGCCTACGCGGCAGCGAACGTCCGCTTCACTCCGCTTGTCTCGCTCTGCATTTTCTGAGCTGCCTACGCGGCAGCGAACATGGAGGTGCCAGTCAGCGCCGTTAGGCCAATTTTCTGAGCTGCCTACGCGGCAGCGAACTAGGCACTCGTCTTTGACGATGAAGCCGCGGTTTTCTGAGCTGCCTACGCGGCAGCGAACGCGGACCCGGAGTTGCTGCAGGGCGAGGTGGATTTCTGAGCTGCCTACGCGGCAGCGAACGCCACGGTGTTTCGGCGCCCGTCCAGCGAGATTTTCTGAGCTGCCTACGCGGCAGCGAACAGCGTGAACGGCGAGCCGGGCAACAGCCTCAATTTCTGAGCTGCCTACGCGGCAGCGAACTGTTTGCGGGTAGCTGGAGTCTGGACTTCACATTTCTGAGCTGCCTACGCGGCAGCGAACTCATGATTCGATCTCCTTGATCGGGCCGTGGTTTTCTGAGCTGCCTACGCGGCAGCGAACGTCTACGCAACGGAGAACGGCACGTTGTGGGATTTCTGAGCTGCCTACGCGGCAGCGAACCCGCCCCCCGCCTTCGGGCGGGGGGTCTTAGATTTCTGAGCTGCCTACGCGGCAGCGAACGCCGATCATCTGCGAAGTGGCTATGCACTACTTTTCTGAGCTGCCTACGCGGCAGCGAACTCGACGGAGATGGCCAGCGGATCGCCTGCACATTTCTGAGCTGCCTACGCGGCAGCGAACCCGTCGATTTCTGAATGCGAGCTTACTGTGGATTTCTGAGCTGCCTACGCGGCAGCGAACGGTGAGCGCCTTCGCTCGCAGGTCGTGAAAGTTTTCTGAGCTGCCTACGCGGCAGCGAACGGGAAGCGATGGCGGGCGAAGATCCGCCGGGATTTCTGAGCTGCCTACGCGGCAGCGAACTACAGCCTCTGTCGGCTACCTTCCTGATTTTTAAAGAACAAAGAACGGCGAGGTCACCGCCACCCTCTTCATCAGACGCTCTATAAGGTACTGATAATAAGGGCGGTACGATGGCCTCTGCAAAAAGGGTCAGAACCAGGGGACGGTCGCCTCCTGGCTCAGACCGTATGCGCTGAAGACTCCGGCCACCGGCTTCTGCTGGCATTCGCCATGCTCAATGAAGAGGCTAAAAGCCTGCCTGGAACTCTGGCTCCGGACCCTGACGTAGGGAGTCGATACCTTCCGCTCCACGCTGTCGGGGATGTGGCTGGCCGCCTCTTCATAGCTCTGGTTATGGCGTTTCATGCGACGCCGCCGAAGGCGATCAGCGTTCGTCTTATACTGCCTCCGCCTGACAACGCGGTGGGCAACCTCGGCCGGCACCGCCTGGACCTCACCGACCTCCAGGTGATCCCGCATCCCCCGCAGCCACTCGGTTTCCATCAATGCCCCCAGGCGCGTGTCAGTGCCGTGGAGCCGGAGGGTCTTCCCCAAAGGCGGCTCCTTCTCGTGCTCGGGAAAGCTGATACCGAGGTCATCGGCCTCCAGTTCGACTAGCGCACGGTGCAGTTTGCTGACGAGCGCCCCCAGCAGGGTGTTCACAGGGAATTCGGGATCGGGACGGACCTGTATATCTAAGTAGTGATCCATGGCCTCAGTCCACCTTGTCACCAAAGACGCCACCACGGATGAGCGTAGCCATAACGAAATGCTTCTGGTCCCGCTCCGGCTCCTTGTCCTTGAGAACCCAGTTATCCAGCAAAGAGTAGAAATCGATCTTCTCCTTAGGCTGGCGGTAGGCAGTGCCCTGAGTCGTGACCGAGCCGTAGGGTTCCACGGCAATGGGCCCGGGACTGTCCGCTTCGCTGGCCGCCGGATACCAGGTGTCAATGGTCCGAATGGCGTTACCGAGCTTCTGGGAGTGAATACCGGCCACGCCATCGACGGCGTAGAGCGTCTTGCTCTTGTCACCTCTGCTGCGATTCAGGACCAACTCCTGGGAGGGGAAGACCTCCTGGCCGCAACCCATGCGGGCGAAAGCGACGACTTCCAGCAGGACGAACCGTTCCCCGCTGAGGCCTTGGCGGATCGCTTCAGCCAGGGCTTCCAGATCCGAGGCGGCCTGACCCTCGGCACCAAACTCCCGCAGAGAGACATCCAAGGCGTCGAAGGTCCAGCTTTCCACCGGCTCCCCGCCTTCCAGGCGGCTCACCCGCACCTCCACATCTTCCGCGCCCATGCGGTTGCGCCAAAGGAAACGGCCATTAGCCAGATTCTGCGCGTACCGGTACGCCACAGGGCCGAGGCCCTCCTGGTCGATATAGCTTTGCACCAGGGACTGCAGCCTCTTCTTGTAGGCGGCGTTGTTGCAGGCAGAAGGGCGCCCCACATTACCAAGGACCTTGAGGGTAAAGTGGGCCATAAGCGTGTCGGCATCACTCGGCAGCGCCGCGACATCGACCGTCTGAAGATTGGGATTTTCGATGGCAGCATCCAGCTTGGCCGGGTCCTGATCCTTGGTCTTGAGCCGGTTGCTGATCGTCCCGCGGACGGACTTTTCGCGAACGGGGATGGCCACCCATTCGCTGGCCTGCTCCCGCTCTTCCCAGTTGCCGGCCCGGAAGAGGGCATCGGAGGGGTCCAGCTTGCGCTCGAAGGCGAGGACGGAAGCGGTCTTAAGGTCGGTCTTTTCAGCCATGTTCGAGGCTCCTTCTCGTTTCAGTCGATGATGCGGGCGTAGTCATTGCGAAGGCGGTAGAGGCCGTCGGACTCTTGGTTATCCACGTACCAGAGCAGTTCGGCGGGGCTCTCTAGGCGGTGAGGGCTCTTCCACTCCCCGATGGAGTAGAGGCTCTCCACGAAGCGAAAGGGCGTGCGATCATCGCGAGCACCCGCCACAGCTCCTGCCTCGTGGAGCGGGCCGAGGGCGCCATATCCCACCGGAATGGGGACGAGCCAGCCTCGGGCCGGGCCGCGCCGCTCCCAGTGGACCTTCCCCTCTTTTCCCGCTTCCGGGCCCTCACTGCGGGCGGCCCAATTGAATCGGACCAGGTCCAGCCAAGCATCCAGAAGATCGGTTTGCGGATCGGTTTTTTGGAGCTCGGAGTGGTGGTCATGGAGGAGGTCATCCCGACCGAGGAGCGCAAATCCCGGCAGCCACCGGCGCAGTAGCCACCGGGCCTGCTTTGCCTGCTCCTCTTCGGTCTCGGCAACCGAGATGAGCTGGGGCCGGGGGGTTGTGCCCCGCCGGTTCAGAGGAGGCTGAATGGTCCCGCCCGCTACGCGAAGGGTGGGCAGGATCTCGGCAATAGACTCCTCGATGTCAGGACCGCTTCCCTGCTTGTGGGCATCGGCACCGGCACCGCTGGCTGCAAAGACCAGGGTGATCTCCAGGTGGGTCCGCCCCTCCTCCACGATGGCAGCGGTATCGCCCTTCTTGCCCACCGGATTACGAGTGAGATGCAGGGCGTGGACAGAGCCGTTCCGACTCGCCTGAGGCTCATGCCGGTGACAGATCACGCCGACGCTATCGAGGTTCAGCTCGACACCCTCCGCGTGGAGACGCCTTTCCAAAGCGTGCATAAGGCCTACGAAGGCGCTCATGCCCGGGAAGCCCCAGGTATGCGGGCTGGAGATGGCGTTGGCGTTCTGGATACGCAGCCGCGGGATCTCCAGGAGGTAGGGGATCTCATGCATGGGTCAGTATCTCCTCCAGCGCGGCGGTCTCGTTTTTGAGCTGCTCTTCCCAGTGATCGTGCTCGGCATCCCCTACCGGAAGGCTCTTATGCAACCGCTGATTGAGCCAGGCCGCAAAGCGGTCGCGAACCTCGCTCACCCAGTCCAGGCTTTCCCGGCGCTGCGCGAATTCCGGGTCGATGCTGGCACGCTCCGGGTCAAGCCACAGGGCCTCTTCTTCAGGAAGCTCACAGGCCGGATCGGCACTCCAGCCTGGCTCCAGTTCCTGTAACTCCGCGGCGAAGAGGAGCAGCTCATCAACCAGCGCGGCAACCAGGGCGTCGCGTCGCTGGCGGGTCTCTTGGTTCGGGCGTGGGTCCGCGACGAGAAAGCGCTCCAGCTCGCGCAGCGTCTGGCGCACGCTCTCTCGCCGCCCGAACGTGCGCAACGCCGAATTCGTGCGTAGTAGGGGTTTTACATCGGCCGAGCGCCAGTTGGGTGGCAGGGAGCTGAGGAGATAGTTCGTGCCGCCACGCTCGCTGTTGAGCTGGGAGATATTCTGCGGTTTAGATCCACCAAAGCTCTGAGCGGCTACACCAGGGTATTCTCGATGTTCGTGCTCGCTGTACTCCCCGTTCCAGTGAGCCTTGCGGGCCGCCTTAGCCTCTTCGCTGAATCGCGCGTGGCTAATAGCCGAGTGAATACGGTGGGCGAGCACGGTGGAGTAGAGTGGTGCAAGCAGGTGGAACTCCTCATCCCGGGTTGGCTCGTCCACAACCAGCCAGTAGAGCTGCTTGATCCGGGGATCGGCCTTGGTCGAATCGCTGGCCTCAGTGATTCCGGCAAAACTCCGAAGCCACGCCTCACCCTGATCCACATCATCACTGAGGGCACGCGCCAGTTCTGTGTCCCCTTCCAGGGCCCGGGCCAGTATGGTGCGACCATCATGCTCGATTTTCAGGAACTTGAACACATCCAGGGCGGCGGCATTACCGACAACATCGGTCGGGAAGTCCTCGCCCAGGACATGACTGCCCACCAGGCTGTGCTTCGGCAGCTCATGGGGGGGTGTATAGAGGCTGGTCGCCTTGCTATCGGGGTGTGTAGCTTTTGTTGGGTGGGTGACGAGCTGCAATTGCGACACACGGCGGGCGGCATCTTCAACCCAGGCCTCACGCTCGAACTTATCGCGAAGCGCCTGCTCCTTGGCGGCCCTTTGGGGGGCATCAGCCTTCAGGGTGCTGAGCTTGGCTTCCAGGCGCTCGTCTAGGAACTCCGTTATTCGTTGCCGGAGAGCCTGAACATTCTGATCCTGCATCGTTTAGTCCTTTCCTGGGCAAGTCCAAAAGGAGGGCGCGCACCTGGACGGCTGCGGACTTGGCGTCAGCAAGCCCGCAGCGTCCCGCGGGCCTACTGACGGCACCCGAGGGACAAGCATTGATGACACACGTTGACGGCCAGCCACACTCACCCCCTTACCCGCTGCGGCGCGGAGAGGAAGCCCCCGTGCGGCCTACAGCCAATTTCTGCCAATGGTGCCTACACGACCATTGGCACCCAGCCTAGACCGCCCGCCGCTATGTTGCAACCCTTAGATCTAGTTATTACTACAAATAATTTTCGCGTAACTGAACAAGGGTGATACATTGACCGACGCCTACCGAGCAGGTAGCTCAGAAATTAGACCTAGTGATCACAACGTTCGCTGCCGAGCAGGCAGAAGTAACCACCCCGGCCGGCCGGCCCTTCTTTCATGCCCAGCGAAAGAAGCCCAGCCAGGGATGGCACTGCCAGCCCCGAGTCCCCTCTTTCCTCTGCGGGACCTGGACGAGCCCGAAGGAGTGGGCGCAGGCCTCAAGAGATGCACCCCGCGCCTCGGCCAGCTCACCGAGCTTCTCCAAGTAGTCCACCACCGCCCAAGGGGAGATCCGTTGCCCGATTTCCTCGGACAGATCAAGCTTGCGCACCTCCTCCGAGGCATCGACCAGGGCTTCCGGAGTGCGCTTGCCGCGTTGATACCAGAGCTTCTTCGGCAACCAGTCCTCGCCAGCCTCATCGGGCATAAGAACCAACTCAACCTGCTCTTGATCCTGGTGGCGAAAGGGCTGCTGGCGCGGAAGATCCCCGCTCAGAGTGGCCCGCGGCAGCTCGTACCAGCTGGAGGCGTTCAGTCGCGGCACCGACCGCTGCCGTACGGCTCGGCGAGCCGGGCCACGGCGCTGCGCATCACCCCCCGGAGAGGCAGCCTGCGGCAGCAGGGTATCCGCTAGGCGGGCGTGCTCCAGATCCACGAGGAAGTCATTAGGGGCAAGCTCCTCGGGCGGCAGCACGCGGGGACGGGCGTCAACGACCTCGTATTCTTCGGATCGCAGTAGCTCTCGCAGATCATGACTGTTCAGTTGCCAGCGGCCCGCACCCTCAAAACCGGGCCGCGTGAACGCGGCTCCTTCGGTTTGTCTCAGCGCCCTGACATTGGTGTGGAGGAGATGGATATTGGGCACTTTGCAGGGCTCCGACCGGTGACGCCGAACCCGCCCCGCAAGCTGGATCAGAGATCGCATGGAAGAGGGCTCCACAATGGCCCAGTCATAGTCGTGGTCGCGCCCGACTTCGGTGACCGGCGAACCTAGGACAACAAACATATGGTTCGCCTCGTGATGACCATCGATGGCGGCCCGGATGTCCGGCTTCTCGAAGACGGCCAACTCCTCCCGCCGATCCAATACGCTGTCCAGGTGGCTCTCGATGGCCGAGCGCGACAGGCTTGGAAACTGGGAATGGTAGACGCAGAGATGGATACGCGTACCCGCCGGCGCCCCATTGCGGATGAGCGCCCGGGCAACAGCCGTCAATGGCTCGATGTTGGCCATGCGTACGAGCCCGAAGCTGACCTGTCGGCCGGTCCTCGGGTCCAGGCTACGGTGGCATTCGTGGAGTTCCTTGGACTGCTCCAAAAGCACGTCTGCAAGCTCCGTCGCGATCTGCTCCTGAGACTTCCCTGGCTGCGTGGATACCGGGACGATGGCGGCGCGGCGACGCGCCTCGTGGCGAGAGAGGCGCCGCTGTCGTTTGACGGCAAAGTCCTGATGAGCAGACCGGAAGCGCTCTTGGTCCGCGCAATCGACATGCCGACGGTCGTGCTCGTCGAACCAGGCACAGGGGATATCCACGGGCGCCCCGGGTTCGCCCCGATTTTTCTGATAGATCGCCCGCCCTGCCCGGTATGCACGGTAAAGCCCCTCGACCAGGGCAGGCGGCAGCGTGGCCGATGACAGCAGAACCCGCCCGCCCAGCATCCCGCTCCAGTTAACCAGCCGGGAAAGAGCCGGCAGGTCCTCCAGGCCGAAGTCATCCACCTCGTCCAGGATCAGGTCGCTGCTCATCAGCCGCATCATGGGCGCGATCTGGCGACCGCCCCGCGTACCCTCGGTGGCCGGCACGAGATGATCGACGGTGGAGACGAGGACCGGCGCCGACAATAGCTTGCGCACCCCAGGGTCATGACGGAGCCGACGCAGAACGGGGTGATTCTCGAAATCGCCCTCGAAATAGACGTGGCCATACTCGTCCATGAGCGCCTGGCTTGAGGCCGAGCCGCTCTCGGCGGCTTGATCAGCAAAGAAATCGAACAGCTCCCGGCTTGCAGTGCCCCCGACCCGGATGGCCAGTTCATCCTCCCCCAAGCCGAGCAGTTCGCGGAAGGCCTCACCGGTCTGGAGCGTCAGCGTCCGCAGACCCAAAGCCACCGAGAAACGCGCGCCACGCCCGGGATCAGACAGGGCATAGGCGATCCGGCCGTTGGCCAGGGTCTTGCCGTAGCCGGTGGAGGCCATGTTTACGCCAAAGAAACCGCGCTGCCCCGCCGATTCTCGAAGAGAAGTTGCCAGATCGAAGGCGTGATCCTGCCAAGCGAAGCGTCGGTCGGCGCTGCGCTTGCGGAACCCTTTGTGGCGAGCCAGACGCGGGAGGGCACGATCCATGGTCGATAGTGAGCGCGTAATGGCGCGCACGTCCGCCTCGACTCCCAGCAGGTGTTCATCCAGGGGCTGGCTGAGCTCGCGGGTCTCACGGTCTGTGTTGGCATAAAGGGAATACCCGGTTTCGCCGCGCAGACGCCGATCGGACGCGGTCAGACTCGAGTAGTGGTGATCCGCCAGCATGAGGGACATGCGGGCAAGGTGCATGATGTAGGGATTATCCAACCACGACTGGGCATGATGCCTCAGCCGGCTAATGAGACGCTCTGCCAGGTGATGGGCTCGCCGCTGCCAGCGCTCGGTGACCACGGGTAGCGGGCCCTCGAAGCGCCAGTAGTCGTTGAGGACATCCTCTTCAGCCCGTTCGCGGAGCAACTGATTCCAGTCGGCCGATATGACTGCGGGGAAAGCCTCAAGATGGTCGCTGCGAAAACCTTCCTCCCGTCCCTGCCTCGGCCACTGGGGCAGACGATGGTGCGTCACCACCAGCCAACCAATGGCCGCGGCCAGAGGTGGCATATTCCGGAACGGGGCATCCGCATCGGAATCCAGTCCATCCCGCAGGAGCCCCTTGATCCACTCGTCATGATCCTCGGCTGAGAACTGGGCCAGGCGCTGAAGCCAGCCATGATCCTCGTCGTCGCCGACAAAAGCTTGAAACAGGCGCAGGCTGATCCATTCGTGCCGGTAACGGTCTGCACGGTTACCGCGCTGACCCCGCAGCTTGGCCTGGAAGGCAGCGCAGGCCTTCCCCAGGTCGTGGAACAACGCGGCCAGGCTGGCCAGGATCAGGATGTCCTCTCCGGTGTGCCAGTCGTTCTCATCATCCTGGCGGAGGATATCGCGTGTGGTCGTCTCGGTAGGCACAGCACCTTGGGCGTTGAATCGGCTGGTGTTACCCACCACCCAAAGGAGCTCGCTATGGCCGCGCCCCTTGATCCAGTGGCAGGCCACCGCCGTGTTCTTTCGCGCGGTACGTCGCAACATCTGCCGCAGGGTATCCAGGCCGGCCCGGGTGATGGGTGTCTGCCAAGTGCGCTCGCCGATGCGCTCGGCGAACTGGTCCAGGATCCGTCGCGTCTCTTTGAGGGCGTTCTTGTTGCATTGGGAAACGAGCAGGATATTCATCGCGCCTTATGCCCCATTTCCTGTGCCACGGCCTTGAGGGTATCGATCATGAAGTCCAGCGATTCCGTTCGCGTCAACTGCTCGATACAGGCTTGGCGGAACTCCTGGTCGTCATCGCCCCGCATGGCCGAAATGAAGGCCTGCGGCAGAATCACCGCGTCCTTGATCAGGTCCGCAACATCGAAGACCAGCCCACCCCGTCGTGTTTTGCCGTGGAGAACGGCAAGGCCGTGGGGTATCCCCATCACCCAGGTCGCCGTCGCACCGAGGCCATAGGCCAGGTAATTGCCGTGGTCGAGGAAGCGGTTGGCTGGATCGGTCCCGCTCCCCCGCTTCGCCCGCGCGAACTCGCCATAGCCCACGGTACGCGCTGCGACTCCGAAGAGTTCCTTGGTGAGGCGCGCCTCCAGGGTCAGCAGGTCGGGATTAGTGGCAACCGAGTCCACCGAGCTGCGGGTTGCATCGATGAGTTGCCCCAAGCGCTCACCCGCGACCTCGAATCCGGCATCCTGCAGGGCACGGTTCTCCAGCCAGTTGGTCCGGATCCGCTCCAAGCGGGCTTGCTGAAAGCGGCGAGCTGCCTCCAGCCGCAGCGCGTCATCGAACCAGAAAGCAACCCAGTCCTGGAGGTACTCGGTCGGCCGATACTCGCTCTGCGGGCTGAACCACGCGACCTCAACGTCGACCTCATTGGCGCTGAACAGAGGCGTCCCGCCGCCGCCGCAAAACCCCACCAGGACGCCAGCCTTCGCCAGCTCGCGCATGGCCGCCTGGGTGATCGAGGTTCCCGTACCCAGCAGGACCGTGGTGGTGTTAGCGATGGGTATATTCCAGTAGAGGGACTGTTTGCCCTCATCCGTAACGTATTCGACGCGGCCACCATGGACCAAGACACGGCAGTGCTGCAGGTAATAGATGTTGGCGCGTTTCGAGTGAAGAATTGTCTTCAGGTCGCTGGGCGAAAGATCATTCATCAGCCGGTACTTCCTCTGTCACCAAATTGGCGCCTCCCCGCAAGTCGTCTGGACGTGATCAGGGAGGTCGCTGTTCGCCTAGCACCGCCGCGCGGGCCTTTTGGTAGCCCCGGGCGATGTCCTCAATGCGCTGGAATCCGGTTTGGATAGTCTGCGCGCGCGCCTTGCGCTGGCGGTCCCGGTAACCACCACGCCCGGCCATCAGCCGCACCACCTGGGGAAGGGCTGTGTCATCCTCGGCCTCGAGTTTCAGGGCTACGTCAATGCGCATGAGTAATGCCTTCCACTAATTCGTGCTCTTGTCTTGGTTGCTCCTGGCCTTCTTTCTGGTTTCTGGTCATCTGACGCCTCCGTCTTGATTCAGGCGGGGGCAGCTGAGGCACTCAGGGTACGCTGACTATGCCCCCGGACAGGTGTCTAGGCCAAACGGGGTTTCGAGGACGAGTCAATGCGCGGGGAGGATCCCAAGTCGGCGGCGGGGCGCCATTATCTCGTCAATGAGGGGTGGGCCGAGCACCATGGCTGCATCATCTTCAGCCAGTACTACGACACCGCACACTGGATCGCCCGGCAGGTCGCGCAGCTGTACCCCGAACAACCGGTTGGGCTCTATGCCGGCGCAGGTAAGAGCCTGCTCCTGCTCGGTGATCAGGAGAGCAGTGCGGAGCGGGAATCGCTCAAACAGCAGGTTCAGAACCGGGCGCTGCGGCTGATGGTGGCAACGGATGCTGCCTGTGAGGGCTTGAACCTGCAAAAGCTCGGCACGCTGATCAACGTGGATCTGCCCTGGAACCCGGTTCGTCTGGAACAGCGGATCGGGCGGATCAAGCGCTTCGGCCAAACCCGCTCGGATGTGGACATGCTCAACCTGGTCTATCAGGGCACGGTTGATGAAACGATCTACAACCGACTCTCTGAGCGCATGCGCGATCGCTATGACATCTTCGGCTCACTTCCCGACACCATCGAGGATGAGTGGATCGAGGACGAGGAGGAGTTGGAGAGGCAGATCCAGCAGTACATCGAGCAGCAGGAGAAGGTCAACGGCTTCGATCTGCGCTACAACCAGACTCTCGATACTGAGGAAGATGCCTGGCGAGCGTGCGTGCGCGTTCTCTCCCGGCGTGACCTTGATGTGTTGATGCGAAGCGGGTGGTAGAGGGTGATGGCCGGCTTCAGGGGAGAGCCAGTCGCGAGGCGGGTGGTCACCGTGCCGAGTCAACGGCGTTTTAAGCGTAAAATGTGCATCCCGCCGCGGCCCGGATCCTGTGCGGCGGGATGCGCAACGCGGTACAGCAACTCTCCGCTCAGGCGCTGAGAGTCTGTTCTGGCTGACTGGATTCCACCGCTCTACTGAGCTTCGGATCAGGGGCGGCCATCCGCTCTGCCAGTGCGGCTGCGTTCATATGGGTGTAGCGTTTGAGCATTCGAAGATCCTTATGACCCGTGATGCTGCTGACTTCCATCATCGTGAAGCCTTGCTCGAAGAGTCTGGATGTGGCCTCGTGGCGCAGGTCGTGGAACCGCAGGTCATGAAACATCTGCGGATCAGGGGTGATCCCCGAGGCGGCGCAATCGAACTCGTAATTGGTTCTCGCTCGCTTGCAAGCTCTCTTCCAAGCCTTCTTGATGGTTTCACCGCCAAAGGGGAAGACCTTCCCCTTGCTCGTCCGGGGGATGGTGGCAAGGGTGCTCATGACCCGCGGGGAGAGAGGAACGGATCGTGACTCGCCGTTTTTCGAGTCAAGGATGGTCGCAACCCGGGTGTCTTGATCAATCGTGGACCAGGTCAGCTTGACGATTTCGCCCTGGCGCATACCGGTTTCGAGGGCAACGATGACCACCGCCTCAAGATAGGCATTGCGGGTGGGGACATTGTATCGGCCTCGCTGCGGAGTCGGGCGGCATGCTTCGAGGATGCGCTCTTCTTCACCGGGCAACAGGCGGCGCGTGCGGGCGTTGCTTGAGTTGCCGCGCTTAGGTCGCCTTGCCCGAGCCACCGGGTTCTCCGGGAGCGTGTAACCCCACTCGTTGCGTGCATGTTCGATGACCTGCTGCAGGAGCCCTCGTTCGCGGCGCACCGTGTCTTCTTTGACAGTGAGGGCCCGCTGTTCGAGCCAGGCGGCAATGTCCGAGCTGCGCAAGTCAGCGAGCGCGATATTTCGAAGCGGATGGCGGCGCTCCCAAGCGGCCAGCCGGTAGGACTCGGGTTCGGCTCCTTTGTGCTGGGGCGAAACCTGCTTCCGGTAACGGGCGAAGAGTTCGCCAAGGAGCACCGAGGATGAGGCCTGGGTATCAATGTATCGCCCAGCCCGCATCTCAGACTCGGTCTTGAGGGCCCACTGCTGAGCATCGGCCTTGCGATCGAAGGTGGCGCTTTGCAGGGGATACCCCTTAACGCGCACCTGCACCTGATAGACATTTCGCCCAGAGGGCCCTGGGCGCTTTCGAATCGTTGCCATGGTGATCTACTCCCACTGTGACATAGGTGTGACAAACGGACCTATGGGGGAGTAGAGGGGGGTGTGCAGGTGGGCTAAGCTGCTGATTTGATTGGTGGGCGGCGCTGGGATCGAACCAGCGACCCCTGCCGTGTGAAGGCAGTGCTCTCCCGCTGAGCTAGCCGCCCAACTCTTGAGCTGCCCAGTGTACCGGGGCCGTCTCCCTGCGTCAAATGGGGCGCGTGCGCGGTGGTGCATTTGGTAGCATACGCGCCTCCAGCACGGGGAGAAGAAGGAAGACAGGCCACCATGACCATGATCCGCACGCGTTTCGCGCCCAGCCCGACAGGCTACCTGCACATCGGCGGTGCCCGGACCGCTCTCTACTCCTGGCTGCACACCCGCCGTCACGGGGGCCGGTTCGTGCTGCGGATCGAGGACACGGATCGCGAGCGCTCCACGCCGGAGGCGGTCAACGCCATCCTCGAGGGCATGGCCTGGCTCGGGCTCGATTACGACGAGGGCCCCTTCTACCAGACCGAGCGTTATGACCGGTATCGCGAGCACCTGCAGACGCTGCTCGACTCCGGGCAGGCGTACTACTGCTACTGCACCAAGGATCGGCTGGAGCGGCTGCGCACCGAGCAGCAGGCGCGCAAGGAGAAACCGCGCTACGACGGCCGGTGCCGGGATCTGGATGGGCCGCCTTCCGAGGACGTCGCCGATGAGCCGGTGATCCGCTTCCGCACGCCGCTGGAAGGTCACGTGGTGGTGGAGGACGCCATCCGCGGCAAGGTCCAGTTCCTCAATTCGGAGCTCGATGATCTGGTCATCGCCCGCGGCGACGGCTCGCCGACCTACAACTTTACCGTGGTGGTCGATGACCTGGAGATGGGGGTGACGGATGTCATCCGCGGTGATGACCATCTGAACAACACGCCGCGCCAGATTCACCTCTACCAGGCCCTGGGGGTCGAGCCGCCGCGCTTCGCCCACGTGCCCATGATCCTGGGTGAGGACGGCAAGCGCCTGTCCAAGCGCCACGGCTCGGTCAGCGTGCTGCAGTATCGCGACGAGGGGTATCTGCCCGAGGCGCTGCTCAACTACCTGGTGCGGCTGGGCTGGTCCCACGGCGATCAGGAGGTCTTCGGCGTTGAGGAGCTGATCCAGCTCTTCGACATCAACGACGTCAACCACTCGGCGTCGACCTTCAATCCCTCCAAGCTGCAGTGGCTCAACCAGCAGCACATCATGCGCGCGGCGCCGAATCACATCGCCCGTCACCTGGGGCCGTTCCTCGCCGAGCGGGGCGTGGACCCTGCCGAGGGGCCGTCCCTGGAGGCGGTGGTGCGCACCCAGCAGGAGCGCGCCAAGACGCTGGTGGAGATGGCCGACAACAGCCTGTTCTTCTACCGCCGCCCGGAGGCCTACGAGGAGAAGGCCGCGCGCAAGAACTTCAAGGAGGGCACAGCCGAGATCCTCGAGCACTGCCAGCACCTCTTTGCCGGGCTGCCGAGCTGGGATGCCGAGTCGATCCACGGGGTGGTCACCGAGGCGGCCGAGGCCTTCGAGGTGAAGATGGGTAAGGTGGCCCAGCCGATTCGGGTGGCGGTCTCCGGTGGTGCCGTCTCGCCGCCGATCGATGCCACGCTGGAGCTGCTCGGGCGCGAGGAGTCCGTGGCACGGCTCAGCGCGGCCGTGGAGTGGGTTCGGGAGAATGTGGGGTAATTGGCGCCAGGGGGTGTTGACGACCCCCGGAGCCATCCCTAGAATACGCACCCATAACGCAACGGGGCCATAGCTCAGCTGGGAGAGCGCCTGCATGGCATGCAGGAGGTCGGCGGTTCGATCCCGCCTGGCTCCACCAAACAAGCAGGGCGATACAGTCCTCCGCAAAGCCCCGAGCCGGTATCCGGCTCGGGGCTTTCCTTTTTTTCGGGCGCCCGCCGCGGCTCAGGGGTGGGCCGCACTGAGCTCCAGCCGGGCGACCTCCACCCGCGCCTCGAACGCTTCCCCGTAGGCCACCACCGCCACCGACGTGAGCCGGGCCGGATCGAGCGCCGCCTGCAGTCCCCGCGGCTCGAAGGCCGTGAAGGGGACCACGACCTCCTGCCAGTCTTCTGTGACTTCCAGGGGCGCGCGGTAGTGCTGCCACGGTTGGCGGGTGTCGGCGCTCCGCACGTGCAGGTAGTAGGGGCCGGGGGTCCCGCGCACGGTGACGCCGAAACCCGACCAGGCGGAGGCGTCGAAGCGCTCACCGGACGGGGCGAGGGGCAATCGGCTCTGGATGAACCCGCCGCTGTTCTCGAGCCGGACCTGGCCGCTGAGCCGGAGGGCTGGCCCCCGGTCCGTCTCGACGATGCCGGCGTGCATGTCCGAGCGCCCGCCCATGACCCGGTCGGTAAACCCTTGCCAGGCGGTGCCGATCGCCGCCCGGCCGTCCGCGGCGGTGAAGTCGTCCAGGAGATAGGCGGCGGGTGATTCCGTGCCGGACATGGCAGGCTCCTTCCGGGGCTGACTGCGGGCCGGCGGCCCGCGACGTTGATTTCAGCTTATCCGCGGGGGTCACCGATGGCCAGGGTGGCCCGGCGGCCCTCGGCGTGGCGGGCCGGTAGAGGCCCCGGTTTTTGTGGGCTGTCTGATGCTAGACTGCGATCTAGAATCGTTCCAGACAAACACGGCGAGGAGCCCGCGATGACCTCATCCACCGCACGACCGGTCGTATTCTTTGATGGGCAGTGCCCCGTCTGCAGCCGCGAGATCGGCCTCTATCAGCGCCTGGATACCGCCGGGGCGGTGGAGTGGCGCGATCTGCACGCACCGGGGGCGCTCGACGACACCGAGCTGACCTGGGATCAGGCCATGCAGCGCTTCCACTGCCGGGACGCCGATGGCGTGATGCGCAGCGGCGTGGATGCCTTTGCCCTGGTCTGGTCCTATCTTCCTTACTGGCGTTGGGCGTCGCGGATCGTGCGCGGGCTGGGGCTGGTCAGGCCCATGGAGCCGCTTTACGATTGGTACGCACGCCGTCGCTACAGCCGGAGCTGCTCGGTGCAGGGGGACTGCCGCTAGGCGCAGGGGCCTGGACCGCACCCGGGTAGGGCAGGCGCGGGTGCGTGTCCAGACTCCGGCGGAAAGGAGCCCCGCTTGGCGGCCGAGGAGCCCATCGAACCTGGTTTTCTGACCATCCATGGCAATCGCCTGGAGGACCTGCGGCAGGTGGCCGTGGAGTGGGTGCAGCGCCACCCGCTGGCGCCACTCGAGGACGAGGTCTTCCTGGTCCAGAGCAATGGCATGGCGCAGTGGCTGCGTCTGGCCCTGGCGCGACACCCGGAGGCGGAGCAGGGCGGCTGTGGGATCGCTGCGGCGGTCTCGATGCA
Organism: Halorhodospira sp. 9628; assembly: GCF_022228075.1. Lineage (NCBI taxonomy): Bacteria > Pseudomonadati > Pseudomonadota > Gammaproteobacteria > Chromatiales > Ectothiorhodospiraceae > Halorhodospira > Halorhodospira sp. 9628. The sequence continues at coordinate 144,790 of NZ_JAJNRF010000003.1, read as the reverse complement.
GTTGCCGGCGCGCTTTCTCTGGTCGGTCTACCGCGCGGTCCTCGGCCCGGAGGGCGCCCCGCGCGAATCGCCCTTCGGTAAGGATACGCTCCTCTGGCGGCTGGCCCGCCTGCTCCCCGCACTCGGTGATCAGCCAGGGTTTGAGCCGCTGCGCGGCTTCCTGGCCGACGACCCGGATGGGCGCAAGCGCTACCAGCTCGCGGCACGCATCGCCGATCTCTTCGATCAGTACCAGGTCTACCGTGCGGACTGGTTGGCGGACTGGTCGCGGGGCGAAGACGTCTGCCGCGATGCGCGTGGACAGGCACGCGATCTGGCCGAGACGCAGCGCTGGCAGGCCTCGCTCTGGCGCGCCGTGTGCGCGGAACTGGCCGAGGTGGCGGGTGAGGCGGGCCAGGCCACGGTCCATCAGCTCTACCGCGAGCGCATCGCAAGCCTGGACACCGCGCCGGCCGGTCTGCCGCGGCGGGTGATCGTCTTCGGCATCTCGTCGCTGCCGCGCCAGACCCTGGAGGCGCTGCAGGAGCTCTCGCGTTTCGCCCAGGTGCTCGTTTTCGTCCACAACCCCTGCGCCTTCTACTGGGCGGATATCATCGCCGATAAGGATCTGCTGCGTGCCGGCCCCGGGCGGCGGCCGCGCAAGGCCGGCATGCCCGAGGTGCTGGAGGCGGAGGAGCTGCACAACCACGCCCACCCCCTGCTCGCCGCCTGGGGCAAGCAGGGCCGCGACTACATCGGTCTGCTGGACGCCCACGAAGACCCCCACGCCCATCCCCACCGGGCCCTGGCCCAGGCGGGCGAGCGCATCGATCTCTTCAGTAACCCGGAGACCGGATCGCTGCTCGGCCAGCTCCAGGACGATATCCTCCAGCTGCGGCCGCTGGCCGAGACCCGGGAGGTCTGGCCGGCGGTCGGGCGCGAGGATGCGTCGCTGCAGTTCCATCTCGCCCACAGCGCCCAGCGCGAGGTCGAGGTCCTCCATGACCGGCTGCTCGCCGCATTCTCGGAGGATGCGTCGCTGCGCCCGCGCGATGTGATCGTGATGGTGCCGGATATCGACGCCTACGCCCCGCACATCGAGGCCGTCTTCGGCCGTTTTGATGCCGGCGATGCGCGCCATATCCCCTATACGGTGGCCGACCAGGGCGAGCGGGGGCTGGATCCGCTGCTCATCGCCGTGGAGCAGCTTCTGAGCCTGCCCGAGTCGCGCTGCGGGCTGAGTGACCTGCTCGATCTGCTGGAGGCGCCGGCGCTGCGCCGGCGCTTTGGGATCACCGAGGCGGATCTGGCCACCCTGCACGGTTGGGCGGAGGAGGCCGGGGTCCGCTGGGGGCTCAACCGCGATCAGCGCGCCGGGCTGCAATTGCCCGAGGGGTTGGAGCAGAACACCTGGCGCTTTGGCCTGCGCCGTATGCTGCTCGGCTACGCCGTCGGTGCCGGCGAGGCGTGGTCCGGGATCGAGCCGTATGCGCAGGTGGGCGGGCTCGACGCCGCCCTCGTCGGGCGTCTGGAACGGCTGGTCGGCGCGCTGGAGGCCACCTGGGGCGAGCTGCGCGCGGAGGCCACCCCACAGCAGTGGGGCGAGCGGCTGCAGCGGCTATTGGAGACCTATTTCGAGCCCTCCGGCGAGGGGGAGTCGTTGACCCTGGAGCGGCTGCGCGATGCCCTGGAGAAGTGGCAGCGGGACTGCGAGAGCGGGGCGTTCGCCGAGCCGCTGCCGCTGAACGTGGTGCGCGAGCACTGGCTGCAGGCGCTGGAGGATACGCGACTGAGCCAGCGCTTTCTGGTCGGGGCGGTGAATTTCTGCACGCTGATGCCCATGCGCGCGATCCCCTTCCGCCACGTCTGCCTGCTGGGGATGAACGATGGCGACTACCCGCGCAGCCCCACGCCCCTGGATTTCGATCTGATGGCCGACGATTACCGGCCTGGGGATCGCTCGCGCCGCGAGGACGATCGCTACCTCTTTCTTGAGGCGCTGCTCTCGGCCCGGGATCGGCTCTACATCAGCTGGATCGGACGCAGCGTACGCGATAACGAGCCGCGTCCGCCCTCGGTGCTGGTCGGTCAGCTGCGCGATCACCTGGCCGCCGGCTGGCGCCTGGCCGACGATGGGCACGGCGGCGGTCTGCTCGAGGCGTTGACCGTCGAGCACCCGCTGCAGCCGTTCAGCCGCCAGAATTTCCAGACCGACCCCTCGGCGCGCCACTTCACCTACGCCCGCGAGTGGTGGGCGGCCCATCAGGGCGATGAGAGCGAGTCCGAACCTCTGGTCACGACGCTGCCCGAGCGGCCGGTGGAGGAGCCGCCGGCGCCGGTTACGCCCGAAACCCTGGGGGCGCTGCTCAAGCAGCCCGTGAAGACCTTCTTCAACCGTCGTCTGGGGGTCCATTTCGACGAAGATCCGCTGGCCAGTGAGGACCAGGAGCCCTTCGGCCTCGACGGGCTGACCCGCTGGCAGATGCGCGAGGCGCTCTTTCTGGCCGGGCGAGAGGCGGCCGGCGATCCCGAGATGCGCCGCGAACGCCTGGCCGCCGAGGCGCAGCGGTTGCAGCGTACCGGCGCGCTGCCGCTGGGCCCGGCCGGCACCGTCTGGGCCGAGACGCTCCAGCTCGAGGCCGATGAGCAGCTGGAGCGCTACCACCGGCACCTGGCCACCTTCGCCCAGGAGCTGGAGCCGCTGCAGCGGCTGACGCACCGCCACGGGGATTGGCAGCTGGAGGGCGGGGTGGATGGGATCCGCAGTGACGGGCAGCGGCGTGTGCGCCTGACCCACCACCTCAGCCGCCTGGCGGTCAACCGCCGGGAGGTGCGCTGGCGCTTTGACCTGCTGGCCGCACCGTGGGTCACCCACCTGATGGCCAACGCGGCCGGCGAGCCCCTGACGACCGTGATCGTCGGGCACGACCTCGACGTGGCCCTGGCGCCGCTGGAGCCGGGGCAGGCCGGTGAGCACCTGAGCCAGCTGCTTGCTGGCTGGGCGCAGGCGCAGCGCCGACCGCTGCCGGTGCCCTGCCAGCCAACCTGCGCCTGGCTGACCGCGCAGGACGAGGAGCGCGGTGATCCGGCGGCCGCGGCCGAACGGGTCTACGTCGGCGATAACTACACCTGGGCGGCCGCCGACGCCCACGACCTGCGCGCCTTCCCGCGGGCGGCGGACTGGCTGGAGGATGAGGGCTTCCCGGTCTGGCGCGAGGCGCTCTACGCGCCGCTGTGGCGGGCGGTCCAGGCGTACACGGAGGACGGCGATGGGCACGGCTGACGACGCCAGCGCGCTCGAGCCGCTGCGCTTCCCGCTGCACGGGTCGCGCCTGATCGAGGCCAGCGCCGGGACGGGCAAGACCTACACCATCGCCGCGCTCTACCTGCGCCTGGTCCTCAACCACGGGGGTGAGGCCGCGTTCGGGCGATCGCTGACCCCGCCGCAGATCCTCGTGGTGACCTTCACCGAGGCGGCCACCCGCGAGCTGCGCGAGCGCATACGCAGCCGCCTGGCGGAGGCGGCCGCGGTCTTCCGGGATCCGGAGCAGGCCGCGGAGGTGGATCCGTTCCTCGATGGGCTGCTGCAGGCGTATCCGCAGCACTCGGAACGGGCCCAGGCCGCCCGGGTGCTGGAGCTGGCCGCCGAGTGGATGGACGAGGCGGCCGTGGCCACCATCCACGCCTGGTGCTATCGGATGCTGCGCGAGCACGCCTTCGACAGCGGCAGTCTCTTCACCCAGGATCTGGAGACCGACCCCGGCGATCTGCTCGCCGAATCGGTCCGCGATTACTGGCGGACTTTCGTCTATCCCCTCGACCCGGCGGCCTTCCAGCTCTTCCGGCACGCGGTGGGGGCGGCGGACCCGGAGGCCCTGCAGCGGGCGCTGTCGCGTCTGATCGGCGCCGATGAGGAGCTCGTCGACGACGCGGACGGCCGCCTGCTCGAGCCCGACGGTCTGGCCGAGCGCCTGGGCGCCTGGCACGAGGCGCTGGAGGCGATCAAGGCGCCCTGGCGCGAGGAGCGCGAGGCGGTGGAGGCCGAGTTCCTCGATCTGCACCGCCGGGTGCTCAACGGCAATAAGTACAGGAAACCGCAGCAGCTGCTTGAGCGCATGGCGGCCTGGGCGGACGATCCGGCCCAACCGGTGCCTTTGAATGATCAGGGCAAGCCCGACCCGGGCCTGCTCGAGCGCATGAGCGCCGCCGGCCTGGCGGACCCGTCGCGACACAAGAAGGGCCAGAGCCTGCCGGCCTCGCTCCATCGCGCCTTCCAGGCGCTGGATCGTCACGCGGAGCTGGATGCACCCGGGGTGGCGATCCTGCGCGCCGCCGCCTGTTGGATCACCCGGCGTTTCCAGGCCGAGCAGCGCCGCCGGGCGCAGCTCGGTTTCCAGGATCTGCTCACCCGGCTGCGCGATGCCCTGCGCGGCCCCGGCGGCGCCCGTCTGGCGCAGACCATCCGCAGCCAGTTCCCGGTGGCGCTCATCGACGAGTTCCAGGACACCGACCCGGTCCAGTACGAGCTCTTCGAGACGGTCTACCGGATCACGGACAACGACCCGGAGTTGGGGCTGTTCCTCATCGGGGATCCCAAGCAGGCGATCTACGGCTTCCGCGGGGCGGACATCCACAGCTACCTGCGCGCCCGGGCGGCCACCGCGGGGCGGCACTACACGCTGCCGCGCAACTTCCGCTCCAGCGAGGCGCTGGTCGGCGCGGTCAACCAGCTCTTCGCGCGCGCCGAGGGGAACTGGCCGGCGGGCGCCTTCGCCTTCCGGGGCGGCCCCGGGGGCGGTTTGCCCTTCCACCCGGTGCAGGCCCAGGGGCGCGCCGAGTGCTTCGAGGAGGCGGGAACGGAGCACCCGGCGCTGAACCTCTGGTGCCACGACCCTGGCGTGTCGGTGGCGAAGAACGCCTACCTCCCGGTCTACGCCGAGGCGTGTGCCGCGCGCATGGTGGCGTTGCTCAACGGCGGTGCGGCGCGGCCGGCCGTCACCGGGTTCCGCCACCCGGATGGTCGCCTGGAGCCGGTGCGCCCGCGGGATATGGCGGTGCTGGTGCGTGATCGCCACGAGGCGCGCGCCATCCAGGAGGCGTTGGCCGCCCGCGATGTGCGCAGTGTCTACCTCTCTGATAACGACTCGGTGCTGGCCACCGCCGAGGCCGACGATCTGGTGCGCTGGCTGCGCGCCTGTGCCGAGCCGACGGATGAGGGCCTCGTACGGGCGGCCCTGGCCACGCCCACCCTCGGGCTGGCGCTGAGCGAGCTCGACCGGCTGGTCACCGATGAGCTGGCCTGGGAGCGGCGCATCGAGCAGTTCGGCGGGTATCGCCGACTCTGGCGCAGCCGCGGGGTGCTGGCGATGCTCCACCGCCTCCTGCACGACTTCGGCGTGCCGCAGCGGCTCTTGGCCACCGGCGGCGGCGAGCGCTCGCTGACCAATCTGCTCCATCTCGCCGAGCTGTTGCAGCAGTGGGCGCGGGAGCACGACGGTGAGCAGGCGCTGATCCGCCACCTGGTGGAGCTGCGCCAGCAGGCCCGCAACGGCGTCGAGGATCAGATCCTGCGCCTGGAAAGCGACGAGGACCTGGTCAAGGTGGTGACCATCCATAAGTCCAAGGGGCTGCAGTATCCGTTGGTCTTCCTGCCTTTTGCCTGCACCTTCCGCGCGGTCAGCGCGGGGGACGCGCCCCGCCGGGTGCCGGATCGGGATGGGCGGCTGCGCTGGCGTTTCGAGCTCGATGCGGAGGACGTCGAGGTGGCCGATGCCGAGCGCCTGGCCGAGGACCTGCGGCTATTCTACGTCGCCCTGACCCGCGCCCAGCACGCCTGCTGGGTCGGCATGGCGCCGATCACCCAGGGCAACAACAAGCGCAGCCTGCTCGAGCGCAGCGCGGCGGGCTATCTGCTCGCCGGGCCGGATGGGGTGGAACCCGGGGGCCTTGAGACCGTGTTGGAGCGAGTCGCGGCCGTCGATCCGGGGATCACTGTCAGCGAGCCGCTGCTCGATGCCCCGAGTCGTTTCGTCGGGGATCCGGCGCTGCCGCCGCTCGGCGAGCCGTGTCGGCCCCGGCGGCGGGCCGCGGATGCCTGGTGGATCGCCAGCTACAGCGCCCTGGTCCGCCACGATACCGGCGGGAGCGCCCACCCGGCGCCGGCGAGCGCGGCCGAGGACGTGTTGCGCGAGGAGTCGGGGCAGGCGCCGGCCCAGGAGGCCGGGGGGACGGCCGGCTCTTGGCACGGCTTCCCACGCGGTCCGGATGCCGGCACCTTCCTGCACAACCTTCTGGAGTGGGCGGCGACGCAGTTGGGGCTGGCCGTGGCCGGGTCGCAGCCCGAAGGGCTGGATGCCGAGGTGGAGCGGCGCTGCCGCTTTCGCGGTTGGGAGGATCACACGGCGACGGTGCAGGGCTGGCTGCGCGCGCTGCTCGCTGCCGAGCTCTCCTTGCCCGGTGCGCAGACGCCCCTCGCGCTGGGACGGCTGCAGACCTATCAGGCGGAACTGGAGTTCCTGATCGAGACCCAGCCGCTGCGCGCCGAGCGGCTTGATGAACGGGTGTGCCAGCACCTGCTGCCGGGCCGGGCCCGTCCACCGGTGGCCCCGGCGCGGCTCAACGGCATGCTCAAGGGCTTCATCGACCTGGTCTGCTGCCATGAGGGGCGCTACTACGTCGCCGACTACAAGTCCAACTGGCTTGGCGGTGGCGATGGACACTACGCCCCGGAGCACCTGGAGGCCGAGGTGCTGGAGCGCCGCTACGACCTGCAGCTGGTGATCTACACCCTGGCGCTGCACCGACTCCTGCGTGCCCGCCTGCCGGATTACGACTACGACCGCCACGTCGGTGGCGGCTTCTATCTCTTTCTGCGCGGCGTACAGGCGCCGGGGCAGGGCGTGTTCCACGCCCGTCCGCCGCGGGCCCTGATCGAGGAGCTCGATGGGTGGCTGCGCGACGGGCCGGATGGGCAGCAGGAGCAGGCGTCGTGAGCGAGCGCTTCGATCAGCAGGCGATCCTCCAGTGGCTGCGCGAGGCCGAGGCGCTGGGCTGGCTGCGCCCGCTGGACGGGGCCCTGGCGGAGTTCCTGCGTGAGCAGGTGCCCGATGCGCCGCCGTTGCTGCTGCTGGCCGCGGCGCTGACCAGTCATCAGGCCGGCCGTGGCCATGTCTGCCTGGATCTCGATCAACTCTGGGAGCGGGCCGAGCCGGTCCTCAGCCTGCCGCCGGAGACCGCCGAAACCCCCGAGCCGGTGAGGCCTCCCGGGGAGCTCCTGGCCGCCGCCGGCGGTCGGGATGCCTTTGAGCGGCAGCTGGCGTGCCCGGAATTGGTGGGCAGCGGCCCCGGATCCACACCGCTGGTGCGCGACGGACCGAGGCTCTACCTGCGCCGCTACTGGGCCTGCGAGCGCACCATCGCCCAGGCGGTGCGCCAGCGCGTCGATGCAGCGGCGCAGTGGCGCGCGCAGCTCGACCCGGCCGCGGTCCGGCGCTGGCTGGATGGGTTGTTCGGCGCGCCGGCGGACGGTGGCCCGGATTGGCAGCGGGTCGCCTGTGCCGTGGCCGCCGGGGGCGGTTTCAGCGTGATCACCGGCGGACCGGGGACCGGCAAGACCACGACGGTGTTGCGCCTGCTGGCGTTGCTGCAGGGGCTCCACGGCGGGGCCCTGCGCATCCGTCTGACGGCGCCCACCGGCAAGGCGGCGGCGCGGCTGAACGCGAGCATCGCCGGGGCGGTGGACCGGCTGGGCCTGGAGGCGTTGGAGGGCGGCGCTGAGCTGCGCGCGCGGATCCCCACCGAGGTGGTGACGGTCCACCGGCTGCTGGGCGCAGGCGGCGGGCGGCGCTTCCGCCACCACGCCGGGGAGCCCCTGGCCGCCGATGTGGTGGTCGTGGATGAGGCGTCGATGATCGATGTGGAGCTGATGGCGGCGCTGCTGGAGGCCCTGCCGGATGGGGCCCGGCTGGTGCTGCTCGGCGACAAGGATCAGTTGGCCTCGGTGGAGGCCGGCGCCATCCTAGGCGAGCTCTGCGCCCGGGCGGATCAGGGCGGTTATCGGCCCGAGACCGCCGAGTGGCTGGAGGCGGTCAGCGGTCAGCGCATCCCGCCGGCGCTGATCGATTTCGACGGCGGGGGGATCGACCAACACGTCGTCATGCTGCGGCACAGTCACCGTTTCGGTGCCGACAGCGGCATCGGCCGCCTGGCTCGGGCGGTGAATGCCGGTGACCAGGCGGCGGTCGAGGCCTGGGGCTATGGGCACGAGGGCGACCTGGCGCGGGTGAAGCTCAGCGACGCCGAGCACGATCCGGCGCTGATCGACTGGGCGGTGGACGGCGGGCAGACCGGGGTCGGGCATGCGGCCTACCTGCAGGAGATCCAGGCGCTGCGGCCGGACCGGGATGCGTCCGCCGCGGCCTACGCCGACTGGGCCGCGCAGGTGCTGGGGACGCACGGGGCGTTCCAGTTGCTGGCGGCACTGCGGCGCGGACCGTACGGGGTCGAGGCCCTGAATGAGCGCCTGGCGGCAGCGCTGCGCCAGCGTGGTCTGATCCACGGGGAGGGGGCCTGGTACGAGGGGCGGCCGGTGATCGTCACCCGCAACGACTATGGCCTGGGGCTGATCAACGGGGATATCGGCATCGCCCTTCGGGTCCCGCGTTCGCTGGTGCAGGGGCCCCAGGCGCAGGGCGCCGAAGAGGACCGACAGGCGGTGCTGCGGGTTGCCTTCCGCGCCGCCGATGGCAGCGGGCGGATCCGCTGGATCCCGCCCCATCGGCTGGAGTCGGTGGAGACGGCTTTCGCCCTGACGGTGCACAAGGCCCAGGGCTCGGAGTTTCGCCACGCGGCGCTGTTGCTGCCGGATCGGCCCAGCCCGGTGCTCACCCGGGAGCTCCTCTACACCGGCATCACCCGGGCCAGTCAGTGGTTCACGTTGCTGGAGTCGCAACCGGGCGTCCTGAAGGCGGCGGTGCGCCAGCGTACGGTGCGTGGCGGTGGCCTGCGGGCCATGCTCGAGGACTTCGGCTAGGCGGCAGCCGGTGAGGGCGCACAAAAAAAAGCCGCCCCGGAGGGCGGCGAACGTCATCGTCATGTGGAGTCGGAAACGCTGGTGGCGGCTGGGGGCGGCCGCCGATGTTGCGGAGGACCGTTGGCGATAGCTCGAACGTTACGGTTCCTACCTTAAGCATCGCGCCCCGATGCGTACAGTCTTTAATCTGAACCGCTGTGATAGCACAAACCTATTGGGGCGCCGCGGTCCGGCTCACAGCTCCTGGCTGATCGCCATGGCGCAGTGGCGGGGCCCGCACATCGAGCAGAAGGCCGCCTCTTTGTGGGAGGCCTTCGGCAGCGTCTCGTCGTGATAGGCACGGGCCCGCTCCGGGTCCAGAGAGAGGTTGAACTGGTCCTCCCAGCGGAACTCGTAGCGGGCGCGGGAGAGCGCATCGTCCCGATCGCGTGCCCCCGGGTGGCCGCGCGCCACATCCGCCGCGTGGGCGGCCGCCTTGTAGGTGACGATGCCGGTGCGCACGTCATCGGCGTTGGGCAGCCCCAGGTGCTCCTTCGGGGTGACGTAGCAGAGCATCGCCGTGCCGTGCCAGCCGATCTGTGCCGCGCCAATGGCCGAGGTGATGTGGTCGTACCCCGGCGCGATGTCGGTGACGATGGGGCCGAGGGTGTAGAACGGGGCCTGAAGGCAGGTCTCGCTCTGCAGGCGCATGTTCTCCTCGATCTGGTTCATCGGGATGTGCCCCGGTCCCTCGATGATGACCTGCACGCCGCGCGCCCAAGCGCGTTCAGTGAGCGCACCCAGGGTCCGCAGCTCGGCCAGCTGTGCCTCGTCCGAGGCATCGGCCACGGAGCCCGGCCGCAGGCCGTCACCGAGGGAGATGGTGATGTCGTAGCGGGCCAGGATTTCGCAGATCTCGTCGAAGCGCTCGTAGAGGAAGCTCTCGGCCTGGTGGTGGCTGCACCACTTGGCCATGACCGATCCGCCGCGGGAGACGATCCCGGTCAGACGGCCGCGGGCCAGGTCGACGTGGTTGTAGCGTACGCCCGCATGGATGGTGAAGTAGTCCACCCCTTGTTCGGCCTGTTCGATGAGGGTGTCGCGGAACACCTCCCAAGTGAGGTCTTCCGGGCGTCCGGCCTTCTCCAGCGCTTGGTAGATCGGCACGGTGCCGATCGGCACCGGCGAGTTGCGCAGCAGCCAGGCGCGGGTCTCGTGGATAGCCTCGCCGGTGGACAGGTCCATGACGGTGTCGGCGCCCCAGCGCACGGCGTGGATGAGCTTCTCGAGCTCTTCCGGGATGCCGGAACTCAGCGGCGAGTTGCCGATGTTGGCGTTGACCTTGACCTTGAAATGGCGGCCGATGGCCATCGGCTCCGCCTCGGGGTGGCGATGATTGGCCGGGATCACGGCCCGGCCGCGGGCGATCTCGTCGCGCACGAACTCCGCCGACAGGCCCTCGCGCAGGGCGACGTACTCCATCTCCGGGGTGATGACGCCGGCACGCGCATGGTCGAGCTGGGTGGGGGTCCTGGTGCCGCGCTCGGCGATCCAGGGAGCGCGGACGGGGTGGATGCCCCGGGCGGGGTCGAGCTTGGCCTCGGCATCCGTGTAGGGGCCGCCGGTGTCGTAGACGCGCAGGGGCGGGTTCTCGCGCGGCCCGTCGCTGGTCTGGGTCGGGCTCTGGACGATCTCGCGCATGGCCACCCGGAGATCCTCCCGGCTTCCCTGCAGGTAGACCCGGTGCGAAGCCGGGAACGGGCCGGCGGCTGCACAGGCACGCTCGCGGACGGCTTGGCTGAGCGGACAGTTGCTGGTGTCGCGGGTCTGATCCGGGGTCGGCGGACGGGTGGTTGCGGAATCCATCTCGTTCAAGGCTCCATCTCCCTTGTCATTGGCCGTTTGGAGACGGAGCGGGGCGGGTGTAGAGCGTGCGGGCTCAGCCCGAGGCTGGCGCGCACCACCCGGAAGCTCCCTACGCCGGTACGAACCGGATCAGGTTCCAAGGGACTCTCTCAGCCCCCCGGCCGGCTGGCCGGGGGGCACCCCCGCTTCCGTCTTGAGCCGCATTAGAGCATTTGCGGATCAGGTGTGCAAAGATGCCCCCTAGGGCCTGCAGGAAGCGGAGGTTGCCATGGGAGCGGAGCGCCAGGACCCTCGGGTGTGGCTTGAGCGTTGGTTCCAGGCGGCTTTGGCGGCGGTGGATCCGGCCCGTTGTCTGCCCCCCATGCTCCCGGAGCCCGGGGCGGGCAGGACGGTGGTTGTGGGCGCTGGCAAGGCGGCTGCCTCGATGGCAGCAGCCGTCGAAACGAACTGGACTGGCCCGCTGAGCGGCACCGTGATCGTGCCGTACGGACACGCCATGGCTACCGGCAGCATTGTGGTGCGCGAGGCCGGCCATCCGGTGCCGGACGAGGCGGGTGTTGAAGCGACGCAGGAGCTGCTCGGCCAGCTCGACGGCCTGAGGTCGGACGACTTGGTCCTGGTGCTGCTCTCCGGGGGTGGGTCGGCGCTGCTGACCGCCCCTGCACCGCCGCTGACCCTGGCTGGGAAGCAGGCGACCACCCGGGCCCTGCTGCGCAGCGGTGCACCGATCGATGCCATCAACACCGTCCGCCGTCACCTGTCGGCAGTGAAGGGCGGGCGCCTGGCTGCGCGCGCCCACCCGGCACGGGTCGTCACTCTGCTCATCTCCGACGTGCCGGGAGACGATCCGGCGACCATCGCCTCCGGCCCCACCAGCCCGGATACTTCGACACCGGAGGATGCGCGCCGAATCCTGGATCGTTATCAAGTGCCCTGCGACCCCTCGGTCACCGCAGCGCTGGAGCAGGCGCAGCCACCCCCGCGGCCCGATGATGCGCGTCTGCGGCGCGTGTCATGCCATGTGGTCGCCGGGGCTCAGGCAGCCCTGCAGGCCGCGGCGCAGGCGGCCCGGGCGGATGGTGTGACCCCGCTGGTACTGGGCGACACCATCGAGGGCGAGGCCCGCGAGGTGGCGCGCGTACTGATTGGCATGGGTCGCTCCTGCCGGCGTTGGGGCGCGCCGGTGCCGCCGCCCTGTGTGCTGCTCTCCGGTGGCGAGACCTCGGTGACCGTGCGCGGTTCGGGCCGGGGGGGTCGCAACACCGAGCTGGCCCTGGCGGCGGCCCTGGCTGCCGACGGGATCCCGGGCTTCCACCTGCTCTGCGCCGATACCGACGGCATCGACGGCAGTGAAGACAACGCCGGCGCGCTGGTCGATCCGGCCACCCTGGAACGCGCCTGTGCCCAAGGGCTGGACGCCTGGGCGCACCTGGCGGAGAACGACAGCTACGGCTTCTTTGAGGCCGTCGGGGGGCTGCTGCACACCGGGCCGACGCTGACCAACGTCAACGACTTCCGCGCGCTCCTGGTCCCGTAGGCAAATCCCGCGGGCCGTTTAAGGTGTCCCGGTTCCGGGGAGGGGACCTACACTGGACGGGAAGGACCGTGGTCAACCGTGGAGGTAGTCGAGATGAGTCTGACCGAGAAGACGTGCGTGCCGTGCCAGGGCGGCGTGGCGCCCATGGACCGGGAGCAGGCGGAGGGCATGCTGGCGCAGGTCCCCGAGTGGTCCCTGGATGCCGATGCCCGGATGATCTACCGGCGTTTCAAGTTCCGCAACTTCATTGATGCCCTGGCCTTCGTCAATCGGGTCACGGAAGTGGCCGAGGCGGAGGATCACCACCCGGACATCCTCCTCGGCTACGGCTACGCCGAGGTGCAGATCCAGACGCACAAGATCGAGGGGTTGCACGAGAACGACTTCATCCTCGCCGCCAAGGTCGATGCCCTGGGCGCCTAGTCCGGATCGTCGCCCCAGTGCCCGGAGCGTCCGCCTCGCTTGTGCACGAGACGGACGCCGCCAATTTCCATGCCGCGGTCGAGCCCCTTGCACATGTCGTAGACGGTCAGCAGGGCTGTCTGCACCGCGGTGAGCGCCTCCATCTCCACCCCGGTGGCGCTGGTGGTTTCAACCCGGGTGCGGCAATGGACCCGGTGGCTTTCCGCCTGCAGGGTCAACGTAACCTCGGCGTGACTCAACGCCACGGGGTGGCACAGGGGGACGAGTTCTGCCGTGCGCTTGGCGGCCATCAGCCCGGCGATGCGGGCCGTGGCCAAGGCGTCGCCCTTTTTCAGGTTGCCGGCCTCCAAGGCCGAGAAGGCCGATTCCGACAGGGCGATCCAGCCCTCGGCGACGGCCACCCGTCGCGTGGCCGCCTTATCGCCGATATCGACGATGTGCGCCTCGCCGCTACCTGTCAGGTGGGGCAGCGGTGAGGCGGCTTGATCCTTGTGGCCAGACCCGTCGCCCATGGGCGTGCCTCCTCGGCGGGGGCTCCGGTCAATCCTGGACGTAGTAGCTGCGCTGCACGCCCAGGTTGTCGTCTAGCTCGTAGACCAGCGGCCGTCCGGTGGGAATCTCGACCTTCATGATCGCGTCATCAGCCAGCCCGTCGAGGTGCTTGACCAGCGCACGCAGGCTGTTGCCGTGGGCGGCGATGAGCACGCAGTCGTACTGGCGCAGCGCCGGTGCGATCTCGCGCTCCCAGCAGGGGAGCACGCGCTCCAGGGTCAGCTTGAGCGACTCCGTACCCGGCAGCTGCTGCGGATCCAGATCGGCGTAGCGCGGATCGTGGCGCGGGTGGCGTTCGTCGTCCGGCTCCAGGGCCGGGGGCGGGGTGTCGTAGCTGCGCCGCCAGATGTGGACCTGCTCGTCGCCGTACTGCTCGGCCGTTTCCGCTTTGTTCAGGCCGGTGAGTGCACCGTAGTGGCGCTCATTCAGCCGCCAGTCCTTGATCTCGGGGATCCACATGCGGTCGAGTTCGGCGAGGCTCAACCAAAGGGTGCGAATGGCCCGTTTAAGCACCGAGGTGTAGGCGACCTGCGGGGTGATCCCCGCCTCGCGTAGGGCGACGCCTGCCTCCCGGGCTTCGTCGATCCCCTGATCGCTCAGGTCGACGTCGTACCAGCCCGTGAACCGGTTCTCGAGATTCCAGATGCTCTGGCCGTGACGCAGTAGAACGAGTTTCGGCATCAGGTTCACACCCTCCGTGACGGAAAGGGCCGATAGTGTAATGCCTCGGGCCGTCCTCGGCGAGGGGGGGGCGCCGTTGTGACGGCGCACGCTACGGGTTGTATGGTAACGCCATTCACGTGGTTCAAGTGGAGGATGAAGTGGCGCAAGAAATCGAGCGCAAGTTTCTGCTCAGCGGCGATGATTGGCGTGAGCATGCCGATACCGGACAGCGCATGCGCCAGGGGTATTTGGTGGGGGCGCAGCGCGCCTCGATCCGTGTGCGCGTCGCCGGAGAGCAGGCGTGGCTGAACATCAAGAGCGCCACCCTGGGAGTGGAACGCCGTGAGTACGAGTATCCGATCCCGCTGCGGGATGCCGAGGAGATGCTCGCGGAGCTCTGCGAGCGGCCGCAGATCGAGAAGGTGCGCTACGAGGTGCCGTGGGCGGGGCATACGTGGGAGGTTGATGTCTTCGAGGGCGACAACGCGGGACTGGTGGTTGCTGAAATCGAGCTCGGCGATGCCGATGAGGACTTCGAGTGCCCCCCTTGGGTCGGCGAGGAGGTCTCCGATGACCCGCGCTACTACAACGTCTGCCTCATCCAGAACCCCTACTCGCAATGGGCCGCGCGGTGAGCCGTGCCCTGCCGCAACGCTGGCTGCGTGTTGATCTGCCGGCGCAGCGGTTGACCCTCCACGAGGGGGAGGCCGCGCTGCGCGTGTTCCCGGTGGCCACGGCTGCCCGCGGTCCCGGGGAGCGCCATGGCGGTGGCGGGACCCCGCGCGGCTGGCACTCCGTGCGGGCCCGCATCGGCGCCGATCAGCCCTGCCGGGCGGTGTTCGTGGCCCGGCGCCCGACCGGCGAGGTGTGGACACCGGCCCTGCACCGAGAGCACCCGCAGCGTGACTGGATCCTGAGTCGTATCCTGTGGCTATCCGGCCTGGAGCGCGGGGTGAATCGCCTCGGTGCGGTGGATACCATGAAGCGGTTCATCTACATCCACGGGTGCCCGGACAGCGAGCCTGTCGGTGTGCCGTGCTCCCACGGATGCATCCGCATGCGCAACGCGGACGTGATCGAGCTGTTCGACGCGGTGGATGCGGGCACCCCGGTCTGGATCGGTTCGCGCTGGCCGAGCCGGCCGATGCCGACCCGGGGCGGCTGATTCGGGGCGACAGGGAGGGGCACGCCATGCTGGGCCCGTTGATGATCGGTATCGAGGGGGTGGAACTCCCCGCGCAGTCGCGGGAACTCCTGCGCCACCCGGCCGTCGGTGGCGTCGTCCTCTTTGCCCGCAACTTTCAGAATGTGCAGCAACTGCATGATCTCACGCGGGACATCCACGCCGTGCGCGAGCCGCCGCTGTTGATCGCGGTGGATCAGGAGGGTGGGCGCGTGCAGCGATTCCGCGAGGGGTTCACGCCGCTTCCCCCCGCTTCTTGGCTGGGTCGCCTGAACGATCTCGACCCGCATCAGGCTCGGCTGACCGCACAGAGGACCGCGTGGGTCATGGCTGCGGAGCTCCGCGCCTGCGGAGTGGATCTGAGCTTCGCGCCGGTGCTGGATCTCGATGGCGGGATCAGCCGCGTCATTGGCGCGCGCGCCCTGCACGGGGATCCGGCCACGGTGGCGCGGTTGGGGCATGCCTGGATGCGCGGTATGCGCCAGGCGGGTATGGCGGCGGTAGGCAAGCACTTCCCGGGGCACGGCTCGGTTGAGGCTGACAGTCACGTTGCGCTGCCGTGCGATGGGCGGCCATTGGCAGAGATCGCGCGCCGGGATCTGGTACCCTTTCAGCGCCTGGCCGCCGCCGGGCTGCCGGGGATCATGGCGGCGCACGTGGTCTACCCCGAGGTGGACGACCGGCCCGCCGGGTTCTCCCGGCGCTGGATCGGTGACATCCTGCGTCGTCGCGTGGGCTTCCTCGGGGCCGTTTTCAGTGACGACCTCGGTATGCGCGGGGCGGAGACGGCCGGCACCATGCTGGAACGGGTGGATGCGTGCCTCGGGGCCGGCTGCGATGCAGCGCTGGTCTGCGATCCGCCGCAGGCCGAGGCGCTGCTCGGCGAGGTCGCGGCAGACCGCTGGCTGGAACCTGCATCCGGACTGCGTATGGTGCGTATGCATGGTCGGCCGGCCCCGGCATGGTCCGAACTCCAGGAGGATGCCGCCTATCAGGCAGCGGTCCGCGAGCTGACTGAGGGGATCCCGGGCTTCGAGGCGCCGGGGTGAGTCCATCGAAACCGACAACGGTAAAAGACAACGGTACCAGGAGGGCTGCGATGCCTTGGGACGATGCCCCGGATCTGCGCGGGGCCGAACTGATCCATGACCGGCGGGCCATCGAGCGGGCCCTGGACCGCATGGCCGCGGAGATCACCGAGGATCTCGGCGGGCGCAACCCGCTGATCCTGGGCGTCATGATCGGCGGGATGATCCCGGCAGGGCGGCTGCTGCCGCGCCTGGAGTTCCCGCTCGAGGTCGACTATGTCCACGCCACCCGGTACCGCAACGAACTCAGCGGCCAGGATCTGGTGTGGCATGCGCTACCCACGACGCCGATGGAGGGGCGAGACCTGCTGATCGTCGATGACATCCTGGATGAGGGCCATACGCTGGCCGGGATCATCGAGGCCTTCCGCAACGGCGGGGCGCGCTCGGTGCGAACCGCCGTGTTGGTCGATAAGCGCCACGATCGCAAGTTCGAGGGGCTGTGCGCCGACTACGTCGGGCTCGAAGTGGAGGACCGCTACGTCTTCGGCGCCGGGATGGACTGCCGGGGGCTGGGGCGCAACGCCGATGGCATCTACGCCATCGATGCCCGCACCGAGCAGGCCGCAAGGTCGCAACAGGAACCGGATACGGAGGAGCGTTGATGAGTGTTGGCATTATCGGCGGGACCGGGCTGACCTCCCTCGAGGGGCTGGAAATCACCCGTCGCGAGGTGGTCCGGACTCCGTTCGGCGAGCCATCGGCGCCATTGATCCACGGCACATTCCGTGGCCACGATGTCACCTTCTTGGCGCGCCACGGCCACAGCCACAATATCCCGCCGCACCAGGTCAACTATCGCGCCAACATCTGGGCCCTGCGTCACGTCGGCGTCGACCGGGTGATCGCCGTCGCGGCGGTCGGTGGCCTGGGGGAGGAGTACGCGCCGCGCCGGGTCGCGATCCCGGATCAGATCATCGACTACACGCACTCGCGTATCGCCACCTTTTACCACCAGGATCTGGATCACGTTACCCACATCGATTTCACCTATCCCTACGACGGCACTGTGCGGGAGTGGCTGCTCGGCGCCGCGCGCGAGGCCGGCGTCGATGCGATCGATGGCGGCACCTACGGCGCCACCCAGGGGCCGCGCCTGGAGACGGCTGCGGAGATCCGCCGCATGCGCCGGGACGGCTGCGATCTGGTGGGGATGACCGGCATGCCGGAGGCGGCGTTGGCGCGCGAGGCCGAGTTGCGCTACGCCCACTGCGCCGTGGTGGCCAATTGGGCCGCCGGCATGGGCGACGGGGCGGAGCTGTCCATGGACGAGATCCGCGATCACCTCCTCCACGGCATGGAGGCGGTGCGCAGGATCATCGCGGCGCTGAGCTAGACGACCGGCCCAGACGGAAGCCGGCGACGCGCAACGCGTCGCCGGTCGGCCCCCGAACGGGGCGCCTTCGGTCAGCCGTCGGGCGGTTGGTCGGCTGGGTGGATGATGATGAGCACGCCCAGAGCTGGATGGTCCAGGTAATGGAGCTCGCCGCTGCGCATGCGGCGGTTTTCTTGCATACGGTGGAGCGGGGCCCGAATCTGCTCGGCCTCATCGATCTCCCGCCCGACCGCTCGCCAGTGCAGACGCAGATCGACTGCGGCGTGGAGGAAGCGCTCCCGATAGATGCGGATCAGCCCGAAGGCCGGGGGCTGATACTGTGGGTCGCGGAGTTCCTGGTTCCGGGCCTCGGCCTCGGTGGGCGGCGTCCAGTGGTAGGGCACAGGGACCGCTACGGCCCGGTCCCGCCCGACGCCCGGCTGCAGCCAGGCGAGGTGGTACAGCGGCTGGTAGGCGTCGGATCGGGTCAGGGCTCCCCAGTGGGCGGTTAACCGCCGCCGCTCGGCGGGCAGGCAGTGTAGGCGGGTCTCTTGGGCGTCCAGATCGTCGGTCTCGATTTCGGCCGAGGCCGGGTCGTCCTCGATGCCGAGTTCCCGCCGGCTCGCCTGGTCGCTTCCACATCCGGCCGGAATCTGCCAGAGCGGGTAATGGGGGAGGTCGGCGCGGGTTGGCCAGCGCTCGGCGTGGCGCCCGCCCTGTTCCCACTGCCGGAAGACGATGACCTCCACCTCGTACCATTCATCCGCCTCGGCCGCCTGTGCCGACACGGACACGCCCGCGCCCCCGGTGAGCAGAAGCGTCGCGCTCAGTACCACGCCCGCAAGCCCGCGCCGCGGTCTCCGCGTGCCGGGAGTCACCCCTCTCATCCTGCCACCTCCTCGCTGGCGTGAAGCCTCTCCAGAAGTCGCTCGATCACTTCGAAGCGGGTCTGCTCATCGCTGAGATCGGCACGGACGTGGAGACGCTGCTGCCCGTCCAGGCGGTACTTGTCGGGCTCCTGCTGAACCATCTGAACCAGGCGAGCCGGATCGATTTGGGGCTGTGGGCCGAACTGGATGGTCCCGCCGGAGGGGCCGGCCTCGATCTTGCGAATGCCCAGCGCCTCGGCCCGAAGCTTGAGGGCGGCCGTCCGGAAGAGGTTGCGTGCTGCATCGGGCAGCAGGCCGAAGCGGTCGATCATCTCCACCTGGAGCTCTTCGAGGTCGGCGTCGCTGCGGGCGCTGCTGATCCGCTTGTACTGCACCAGGCGGGTGTGGACATCCGGCAGGTAGTCGGCCGGGAGCAGGGCGGAAAGGCGCAGGTCCACCTCCACACCGCTCTCCAGCTCGGCCTCCGGTGCCGGATCGCGTCCGGCCTTGAGATCCTTGACCGCCCGCTCGAGGAGCTGACTGTACAGCGTGAACCCGACCTCCTGGATCTGTCCGCTCTGCTCATCGCCGAGCAGCTCACCGGCGCCGCGGATCTCCAAGTCGTGGGAGGCAAGCGCGAAACCGACGCCGAGGTCCTCGAGCTGAGAGATAGCCTCCAGACGCTTGAGCGCGTCGGCGGTCATCGCGCTCGGCGGCGGCGCGAGCAGATAGGCGTAGGCCCGGTGGTGGGAGCGCCCGACGCGGCCGCGAAGCTGGTGCAACTGGGCGAGCCCAAAACGATCGGCCCGATGGATAATGATCGTATTGGCGGTGGGGATATCGATCCCCGATTCGATGATCGTGGTACACACCAGGATATCGAAGCGTTGGTGGTAGAAGTCGAGCATCACCTGCTCGAGTTCCCGCTCGCGCATCTGGCCGTGGGCAACACCGATCCGCGCTTCCGGCATCAGCTCACGCAGATGGTTGGCGGTGCGATCGATCGTCTTGACGTCGTTGTAGAGGAAATAGGCCTGCCCGCCCCGCTGGAGTTCCCGCTGGCAGGCCTCGCGGATGAGGCCGTCGTTCCATTCGTGGACAAAGGTCTTCACCGCCAGGCGTCGCTCCGGCGGCGTGGCGATGATCGACAGGTCCCGGATACCCGCCAGGGACATGTTTAGGGTGCGCGGGATGGGCGTGGCGGTCAGGGTCAGGACATCGACCTCGGCGCGGAGGCGCTTGAGCCGTTCCTTCTGCCGGACGCCGAAGCGCTGCTCCTCGTCGATGATCACCAGCCCCAGGTTCTTGAACTGGATCTCGCTGCCGAGCAGCTTGTGGGTGCCGATGACGATGTCGGCTTGTCCGTTGGCGATCCGATCCAGGGCCTGCTCGTTGCCCTTCTTGCCCGTGAAGCGCGACAGCGACTCGATGCGCACCGGCCAGTCGGCGAAGCGGTCGGCGAAGTTCTGGTAGTGCTGCTGCGCCAGCAGGGTCGTCGGCACCAGCATGGCCACCTGGCGCCCGGACTGCACACCGGCGAAGGCGGCCCGCATGGCCACCTCGGTCTTGCCGAAGCCGACATCGCCGCAGACCACCCGGTCCATGGGCTGATCCGAGCGCAGATCCTGAAGGACCGCCTGGATGGCCGCTTGTTGGTCCGGTGTCTCTTCGAAGGGGAAGGCGGCGGCGAAGGCCTCATAGGCCTCGTCGTCGAACAGACAGGCATCGCCGGCCCGGGCCTGACGCCGCGCGTAGAGGTCGAGCAACTCGGCGGCCACGTCGCGGGCGCGCTTGGCCGCCCGGCGCCGCGCCTTATCCCACTGATCGCTGCCCAGGCGGTGCTGCGGGGCCTCATCGGCGTCGGCCCCGGTGTAGCGCGAGATCCGATCCAGCGCGGAAACCGGGACGTAGAGCTTGTCGCCGCCCGCGTACTCGAGGGTGAGGAATTCGGTGGTAACGTCCCCGACGGTGAGGCTCTGCAGGCCGACATAGCGGCCGACCCCGTGGTCCTCGTGGACCACCGGGGCGCCCTCGTGCAGGTCGGAGAGGTCGCGGATCACCGCCGCCGGGTCGGTGGAGGCACTGGAGCGCCGGCGCCGGCTTTGCCGGGCGCGCTCGCCGTAGAGCGCGCTCTCCGGAATGATAGCCATCCCGTCAATGCGCGCGCCGCTCTCCAGCGGGGCGACGGTGATCGCCGCCGTCGCGTCGCCGTCGAGGAATTCGCGCCAGCCACGCACCGGCTCAGCCTCGATGCCGGCTCGGGTCAGCCGTTCCTGCAGCCCCTGGCGGCGTCCGGCGCTCTCGGCAGTGAACAGGACCCGTCCGTTGTGTCCGGCGTGGAAGTGCTCGAGCCGTTCCAGTGGTCTTTCCGCCTGGGGCCGGGCGGCCAGCTCGGGCAGGGCGCTGACTTCGGCCTCGGCGCCGCGCCCGGGTTCGGTGTGCAGCGCCACCTGGGGGCAGCGGTTGAGGCCGGCGCGTAGCTCGTCCCCGTCGAGGAAGACTCGACGGGGCGGCAGTGGGGGACGGTCCATATCGCCAGTGCGCTGCTCGTAACGGTCCTGAACCTGCCGCCAGAAGCTGTCCGCCGCTTCGTCGACCCCCTCCAGACGCACAGACAGGGTCCCTTCCGGCAGGTAGTCGAACAGCGTGGCCGTCCCCTCGAAGAAGAGCGGCAGGTAGTACTCGATCCCCCCGGGGATGCGGCCCTCGCTGACGGCGCGATAGAGGAAGCTGCGCCCCGGATCGCCCTCGAACTCGGCCCGGAATGCCTGTCTGAAGCGGGTGACCCCGTCCTCGTCGGTGGGGAACTCCCGGCCCGGCAGTAGCTCGATGGCGTCGACCTTCTCGGTGGTGCGCTGGGTCTCGGGATCGAAGCGGCGCAGGCTCTCCACCTCGTCGTCGAACAGGTCGATGCGATAGGGCGTTTCGCCTCCCATCGGGAAGAGATCGAGTAGGGCGCCCCGGACCGCGAATTCACCGTGTTCGCCGACCTCGGGGACGCATCGGTAGCCGGCGGCCTCCAGACGTCGGCGCATGGATTCGATCTCCAGCTGGTCGCCGGGACGCAGCATCAGCGATCGACCCTCGAGCCAGCCGCGCGGCGGCAGGCGATGCATGAGGGTTGCCACCGGAACCACCAGAACGCCGCGGTCCATCCCCGGCAGGCGGTAGAGCCCGAGCAGACGCTCCGAGATGATGTCCTGATGCGGGGAGAAGACGTCGTAGGGCAGGGTTTCCCAGTCCGGAAAGCCGAGCACGGACGCGTCGTCTCCCAGGAAAAAACCGAGCGCCTCTTGCAGGGCGGCGGCCTGCTGCGGCGTTCCGGTAACTGCGATGACTGGTCCGTCATGCTGCCGGGCGGCTTCCGCGATGGCTAGCGGCTGGGCCGCGCCGAGCAGCCCGGACCAGTCCCGCCGCTCGGCGGGGCGTCGGGGTAGGGGCAGATCGCCGAGCAACACGCCGCTAACCGCTCCGGCTCCAGCCGAACAGCCAGGTCTCGGGGTCGGGGATCGGCTCGCGCGCATTGAGCTGACGCATGCCGTAGATACAGCGTACGAGCAGCCAGATGGTCAGGAACACGCCGAGCAGGAAACCGAGGCCGTAAAGGGGCATGGTGATGATGGCCACTGCGAAGATCAGCAGACCGATCCAGAAGGTGTTGATCTGGAATTGGTAGTGGCTCTGGACCCAAGGCGCTGCGTCACGGCGCTGCATATAGGCGATGATCACCCCGATGACCGCCGTCAGGCCGATGAACAGACTACCCAGGTGAAGGATGTAGACCGCCCACGGGGCGACGCCGGGGGGCGTGTCGGCGGGCGGCTGCTGGCCGTTTTCCGTCTCTTGCATCGGTTCGCCTCACACTAGCGGATACCAGAGGCTGAGCATATTACCAGCCCGGCGCGGCGCCGTCCTACGCGTCTCCCGGGGTGTCGAGGTAGCGCCGGGCGAGGCCTTGGTAGGCTTCAATGCGCCGGTCGCGCAGGAACGGCCACATGCGCCGGACCTCCTCGGTGCGGTGGAGGTCGAGGCGGACAACGAGGACGGTCTCTTCCTCGCCGCCGCGGGCAAGGATCTCGCCCTGTGGGCCGCAGACGAAGCTGCGGCCCCAGAAACGGGCGGCCGGCTCGGTGCCCACCCGGTTGCACGCTGCCACCGGTAGGCCGTTGGCGATGGCGTGACCGCGCTGGATGGTCTCCCAGGCCTCGAGTTGCCGCGCCTGCTCATCGGCGGGCTCCTCCGGGGCGAAGCCGATGGCGGTGGGGTAGAGCAGGATTTCGGCCCCGGCGAGGGCCATGAGCCGGGCTGCCTCCGGGAACCACTGATCCCAGCACACCAGCACGCCCAGCCGCCCGGCGGAGGTGTCCACGGGGGTGAAGCCGCCATCGCCGGGGGTGAAGTAGAACTTCTCGTAATAGCCCGGGTCATCCGGAATGTGCATCTTACGATAGGTGCCGGCCAGCGTGCCGTCGCGCTCGAGCACCACCGCGGTGTTGTGGTAGAGCCCGGCCGCCCGGCGTTCGAAGAGCGAGCCGATGACCACCACGCCGTGTTCAGCAGCCGCCCGGCCCAGCCGCTCGGTCCCCGGGCCCGGGATGGGCTCAGCTGCGTCGAAATGGGCCGGGTGCTCCTCGTAACACGGGTAGTGCCCGCAATGTAGCTCCTGAAGCAGGACCACATCGGCCCCCGCCTCGGCGGCGCGGGCAATCCCCGCCTCCGAGCGTTCCAGGTTCTCTTGCCGGTCCGCACTGCACGGATGCTGGACCAGACCGAGCGTGGTTTGGCGGCTCATGCCTCGTGAACCCTCCCTGCGCCCGCAGTTGGCGCGGCCAGACCATCGACGATGACGCCCTCCGGCAGCTGCATCGTGGCGCAGTGAATGCTGCCGCCCTGGCGAATGAGGTCCCGCGCCGGCACCCGGACGATATCGCGATCCGGGCAGGCCTGGGCGAGCCGCGCGCAGGCCACTGCATCCGCAGGGTCGTCGTAGACCGGCACCAGCACGGCGCCATTGATGAAGACGAAATTGGCGTAGGTCGCGGGGAGGCGGTTGCCATTTTCGTCATGGATCGGGGCCGGGAGGGGCAGCTCGATCAGCCGGTAGGGCTCGCCGTGGAGGGTGCGTGCGGCGCTCAGCTCGGCGCGCAGCGCCTCCAGCGGTGCATGATGCGGGTCATCGCGGTCCTCGCAGACCGCGTGGGCGATGGTGTGGCGGTCGACAAAGCGGGCCAGCATGTCGACATGGCCGTCGGTGTCGTCGCCGCAGAGCCAGCCCGACTCCAGCCAGAGTACACGGCGGACGCCGAGGCGGGCGCGGAGCTGGGCCTCCACTTCCTCGCGCCCGGAATCCTTGTTTCTATTGGGGTTGAGCAGGCAACGCGAGGTGGTCAGCAGGGTGCCGGCGCCGTCGCTGTCGATGCTGCCGCCTTCGAGGATCCACTCGATGCGCCGGTAGGACTCCCCCCCGACGACGCCCTCCTCGGTGAGTCTCCGCGTCAGGCGGTCGTCCTCGGCGGCGGCATAGCGCCCGCCCCACCCGTTGAAGCGGAAATCGAGCAGCTGCGCCCGGCCGCCCGCGCGCAGGACGGTGATCGGGCCGTGGTCCCGTGCCCAGACATCGTCGGAAGGCGCTTCGCTAAAGATCAGGCGCTGCGCCGGAACCCCCGCGGAGCGCAGGCGGTTGCGCACGCGGCCACTGGTTCGGCTGTCGGGACAGACGACAAGTACGGGCTGGTACTGCGCCGCAGCCGCAGCCAGGCGCTCGAGATTAGCCTCGGCGGCGGCGAGGTGTTCGCCCCAGTCGCCGCCGGAGTGGGGCCAGGTGAACATCAGCGCTGCCTGGCGCTCCCATTCGGCGGGGAGGCGCGGATGTTGGCAATCGGGGTGAACGGGCGCGGACATGGCGTTGGTCGGATCCCGAAAAGGCGACACGGACTATACCCGATCACCGAGTCATGTAAAGGGTATGAGCGATGTGCCGCGGACGCGTAGACTGAGCGCGGATCAAGCCCGGGGGAGCCGTGTCGTGGAATTCGAGCAGGGGTTGACGGAGGCGCGACTGGTCCGCCGTTACAGGCGTTTTCTTGCCGATGTGGAGGACGCTGGCGGCCGACAGTGGACCGTGCACTGCCCGAATACCGGCTCGATGCTCGGTTGCACCGAGCCTGGCTCGCGGGTGTGGCTCAGCCACTCCGCGCGCCCCGGTCGGAAGTATGCGCACACCTGGGAACTGGTCGAGCTGCCGGGGTCGATCGTAGTGGGGGTCCACACTGGGCGCGCCAACGCGCTGGTCGGCGAGGCGCTGGATGCCGGATTGCTGCCCGGGTTGTCGGCTTACGCCACGCGTCGCCGCGAGGTCCGGGTGCCGGACGCCCCCATGCGTGCCGACTGGCTTCTGGAGGACCATCCGGGCGGGGAACCGCCGTGCTTTGTTGAGGTCAAGAACGTGACAGCGGCGGTGGAGCACGGCCGGGCGCTGTTCCCGGATGCGGTCACCGAGCGCGGGCGGCGGCATCTGGAGGTCCTTGCCGACTGGGTCCGCGGTGGTGGCCGTGCCGCCTTGATCTTCTGCGTGCAGCGCAGCGATGCGCTGGAGGTGCGTCCGGCCGAGTCGATCGACCCGCGCTATGCCGAGGCGCTGCGCGAGGCCGCAGCGGCGGGCGTCGACCTGCGGGCGATCCGGCTGCATCCGAGCGCCACCGGGATCCGCCCCGACTGTCCCCTGCCGGTCCATCATCAAGAGGAGCCGTAGTCCGTTGTTCCGACCTGTAGAGCTGTTCATCGGCCTTCGCTACACCCGGGCCCGCCGGCGGGGGCACTTCGTCTCGTTCATCTCCATGACCTCGATGATCGGCATCGCACTGGGCGTGGCGGCCCTGATTACCGTGCTCTCGGTCATGAACGGGTTCGAGCGTGAGCTGCGCGAGCGGATCCTCGGCATGGTCTCGCACGCCGAGGTGCATGGCGCTCAGCGCCAGGTGGATGATTGGCCTGGGGTGCTGGAACGCGCCGAGCAACATCCCCGTGTGGTGGGGGCCGCGCCGTTCATCGACGGAGAGGTCATGGTGACCCGCGGCGGCCAGGTTAGCGGGACGCTGATCCGTGGCGTGGATCCGGATCGGGAGCCTCGTGTTTCCGATGTGCTGGATCAGGTCATCGCCGGGGATGCGCAACTGGAAGCCGGGGAGTTCGGGCTGATCATGGGCTCGGCCCTGGCGCGCGAGCTCGGCGCACGGATCGGCGACCGGATTACCGTGATCACCCCGGAGGCCCGTGTCTCTGTCGCCGGCATTACCCCCCGCATGCGGCGTTTCACGCTGACCGGTATCTTCGAGGTGGGGATGCACGAGTACGACCGGACCCTGGCCATCGCCCATATCGGTGATATGGCGCGGGTCCAGGGCATGGGCGACGCGGTCAGCGGCATCCGGCTCAAGCTCGACGACATGATGGCCGCGCCCTGGCTGGCCCGCGAGGTGGCCAACGAATTGCCGGGGCACTACCGGGTGGTGGACTGGACCCGCCAGCACGCCAATTTCTTCCGGGCGGTGCAGACCGAGAAAACGGTGATGTTCGTCATCCTGGCGCTGATCGTGGCGGTGGCGGCCTTCAACATCGTCTCGACGTTGGTGATGGTCGTCCGCGATAAGCAGGCCGATATTGCCATACTGCGCACCGTCGGGCTGAGCCCCGGCAGCGTCATGGCGGTGTTCATCATCCAGGGGGCGGTGATCGGCGTCGTCGGGACCGCGCTCGGGGTCGCCGGAGGTGTATCACTGGCGCTCAACGTGGAGAACATCGTCCCGGCGGTGGAGCAGCTGCTCAATTTCGAGTTCCTGCCCGCCGATGTCTACTACATCAGCGATCTGCCCTCCGAACTGCGTGGCGAGGACGTGGGGCGGATTACGGCACTGGCGCTGGTGCTGTCCCTGGTCGCCACGCTCTACCCGGCGTGGCGGGCGGCACGCACCGAGCCTGCGGAGGCGTTGCGCTATGAGTGATGCCCAGGTGGTCATCGACTGTCGGGGGGTGGCCAAGCGTTTTAGCGAGGGGCCGCAGGAGATCGAGGTCCTCAGCGGTCTGGATCTGCGCGTGCGCGCCGGTGAGCAAGTGGCCGTGGTCGGGCCATCCGGCTCCGGCAAGAGCACCCTGCTGCACATCCTCGGCGGTCTTGACACCCCTTCCGCCGGCGAGGTCCACGTGGCCGGCCAGCGGATCTACGACCTTAAGCAGGCGGCCCGCGGGCGCCTACGCAACGAGGCGCTGGGGTTCGTCTACCAGTTTCACCACCTGCTGCCGGAGTTCACGGCTCTGGAGAACGTTGCCATGCCGCTTCTCATCCGGCGCGAGCCAGCGGCACGGGCGCGTGCCACGGCGGCCGGGCTGCTCGAGCGGATCGGGTTGGAAGCGCGCATGAGCCACCGCCCGTCGGAACTCTCCGGAGGTGAGCGGCAGCGGGTGGCCATTGCGCGCGCCCTGGTGACGCGACCGAAGTGCATCCTCGCCGATGAGCCTACCGGGAATCTGGATCGTCATACGGCCGAGCGCGTGTTCGGGATGCTGCAGAGCCTTAACGAGGAACTCGGTACCGCGCTCGTCTTCGTGACCCACGACCTGGACCTGGCGCACCGCACCGAGCGGGTCTACAAACTTGAGGACGGCCACCTGCTGGCGCAGCAGGGGCGGTCGCAGGAGCCGGCGTCGGGCTAGCGGTCAACGCTTGTCGCCGCCTTGCTCCTGCGCGGTGATACTACGGCGTCGGTGAGCGATGCGGATCCGGCGCTGGTTGCGCTCGCGGTGGACGGCGTAGCGCCAGATCAGCAGGACCGCAATGTAGGTGATGACCCCGGCAAGCGCCCCGAGCACCAATGATCCGGTTAGCACCGGCTGCCAGGCCTGGTTCAGATTGCCCAGGAACCACTGCACGGTGTTGTCGTAGTCGAACTGTTCAAACTCCGCGCCGAGCAGCCACGCGCCAGTGCGGTAGCTGGCGTAGATCATCGGCCCCATGGTCAGGGGATTGCTCACCCAGACCAGAATCACGGCGAGGATCAGATTAACGCGGACCAGGATGGCGATGACCGCGGCCAGCAGCATCTGCAGCGGGATGGGCAGGAAGGCCACGAACACCCCGATCGCGACACCGCCGGCCGTCGAGCGGCGGTTTAGGTGGAACAGGAACGGATCCTCAAGCAGTCGGCCCAGGAAGCCGAAGCGCCCCTGCTGCTTGAGCCGCTGCAGATCCGGTAACGTTCCCTTGAGCCACCGTCGCATGAATGTTCCTCGATACCTGCCTGACCGGGCCGCTGTCCAAGCCGGGGCGCTGGCGCCCCGGCGGGGTTCTCAGCTAGCCTGACCGACCACGCATACGCCAAGGATGGCTGATGCGAGCCGGATCGCTTGCTTTCGCGGCCGGAATCGTACTGGTCGTGAGCTTGTTACGGGAGCCCCCCGGCGTCCTGTCGGTCGTGGCGGCGACTGCCACCGCGCTCGGGTGGGCCCTGATCGCCCCGCGTGGTTGGCGCTGGCCGGCTGCCGGTTTGCTGGGTTGCGCTTGGGCCCTGCTCAGCGCCTGCTGGCTCTTGGCCCACGAACTCGACCCGGGCCTGGATGGTACGGACGCCTGCCTAGAAGGGCGGATCGTCTCCATCCCCGAGGTTGAGAGTCATCGAACGCGTTTCGAGTTCCGTCCGGAGCGGCAGGTCGAGGGCAAGCTGACCGATCCGTTGCCGCGTCGGGTTCGCGTGGACTGGTACGGTGCGGGGGAGGGCCAGCCGGGCCCCGGGGAACGTTGGCACCTCTGCCTGCGCTTGCGCGCCCCGGACGGCTTCCTCAACCCGGCGGGTTTCGACTACCAGCGCTGGCTATTCCAGCACCGCATCGGTGCCACGGGCTACGTGCGGGATGCGGATCGCGCCGAGCGCCTGGCTGGCCGCTGGCAGATGGATCGGCTCCGAGCGCGGATTGCCGAGGTGATGGCCGAGCGGCTCGGCGATTCGCGGTATCTGGGGCTGGTCCAAGGGCTCGGCGTCGCGGTGCGCGCCGGAATCAGCGACAATCAGTGGGACGTGCTCTCGGTTACCGGGACCGCCCATCTGTTGGCCATCTCCGGGCTGCACATCGGTCTGGTCGCCGGATTGGCCGGGATGCTGGCTGGCGTGCTCTGGCGCTGGATCCCGCCACTGGTTCGCCGGGTGCCGGCGGTGGGCGCCGGCACCCTGGCCGGAGCGCTGGCTGCTGCGGGCTACGCGGCCCTGGCCGGTTTCACCCTGCCCACCCAGCGCGCGCTGGTTATGGTGCTGGTCTTCGCGGGGGCGCTCGCCCTGCGCCGCCCCCTGAGCCCTTGGCACAGCCTCACCGTGGCCGCGGCCGCCGTCCTGGCCGTCGACCCCTGGGCGCCCCTCGGGGCCGGATTCTGGCTTTCATTCGGGGCCGTGGCCATCATCCTGGCGGCTACGACGGGTCGGCCGGTGCAGCGCGGCCCGCTGCCCTGGCTGCGCATCCAGACGCTGGTGGGCATCGGCATGTTGCCCGCGACTGCCGTCTGGTTCGGGCACTTGCCGTTGCTCTCGCCGCTGGCCAATCTCTTGGCCGTGCCATGGGTCAGCCTGCTGGTAGTGCCCCCGGTGCTGGCTGGTATCGCCCTGCATCCCCTGGTGCCTGCCTGGGGCGGCTGGTTGTGGCAGGCCGCGGAGGCCTCGCTTGGCCTGCTCATGTCGGTGCTCGGCTGGATGGCCCAGGCCTTCGGGGCCGTCGAGGTGCCTGCCCCCTCGGCGGGCGCCGTGGCTCTGGCGGTTTTCGGGGTGGCGCTGGTGCTCGGTCCGCACGCCTTGCCCGGGCGCTGGTTGGCCGGTCCGTTACTAGCCCTGCTGCTGCTCGGCCCGGGCGACCACGGGGGTGGGCAGACTGCGCGGGTGGTGGTCTTCGACACCGGCTCCGGGCTGACCGCGCTGCTCTGCGACGGGGAGCGCGCGGTGGTCTATGGCGGCGGCCCCGGCGGAGGGCTCGATGCGGCGAGCGTGGCCGTGGAGCCGTTTCTCGAGGCCCGGGGGCTAACCCTCGAAGCGTGGCTGGTACCGCGCAAGCAGTCCCCCTGGGACGGGGCCGTGGCCGAAGCGCGGCAGCGCTGGGCGGACGCCGAGTGGTTGGGAGCCGGGCGCGAGGCGGAGACCGATGGGTGGTCCATCACCCTGGGCAGTCTGACGCTGCGGGCCACGCCCCTCGACGAAGGGGCATGGGGGCTCGATGTGGAGGGCAGGGCGGATGACCTGTCTTTGCGACCGGAACTCGATGCCGACACTGCCGGATGGGTCGTGGGGGCGGCTGGCTGCGCCGAGGACCGAGGTACGTGCAGCGCGGCCGTCGCGCCAGAGGATGGCCGGATGCTGCGCACCGACGAGCACGGGGCACTAATCCTTAGCGACGATGGGCGCACATGGCAGCTGCGCAGCGAGCTGCAGCGCAGTGGCCGGATCTATCATCGGGGCGGTGCGGCTGCGTCGGCGGGCGGGATGCTTTAGAATCCGCCGCCACGCCCACCCGTTTCCGGACTGCGCGCCCTTGACCGACCCCGGGGAGTGATCATGCTTGAGCTCATCCAGGCCGGCGGCTGGCTGATGGTGCCGATCCTGATCGGCTCCGTGCTCGCCCTAGCCATCATCATCGAGCGTTTCTGGACCCTGCAGCAGCGGCGGATCCTGCCCCAGCCGCTGCGCGGTCGGGCCTGGCGCCTGGCGCAGGAGCATGAGCTCGAGGCCCATCACCTAGAGACGCTCAAGGAGAGTTCACCGCTGGGCCGGATCCTGGCGGCCGGTCTGGCCAACCGGCACCACGGCCGCAGTGTGATGGCCGAGGCTATTGAGGATGCCGGCCGACACGAGGCGCACCGTCTCGAGCGCTACCTGAATACACTGGGCACGATCGCTGCGATCAGCCCGCTGCTGGGCCTGCTGGGTACCGTGATCGGGATGATCAAGGTGTTCGGTGCGATCAGTGCCGAGGGGCTTGGGGACATGCAGGCGCTCTCCGGGGGTATCGCCGAGGCGTTGATCACGACGGCCTCCGGGCTGACGGTGGCCATTCCGGCGCTGATGGCGTACCGCTATCTGCGCGGGCTGGTGGATGACCGCGTGGTCGAGATGGAACAGGAGGCCATGCTGCTGCTAGAGGCCAGCGATCCTGAGCGCTCGGCACAGCGCGATCGGGGGACAGCTTGAACCTGCGACGCCGCCAACGCCGGGACGAGCCAGATCTCAATCTGACGCCGCTGATCGACGTCGTCTTCCTGCTGCTGATCTTCTTCATGGTGACCACCACCTTCGTCGATCAGGTCGGCCTCGACATCACACTGCCCGAGGCCGAACAGGAGACCGAGGAAGCGCAGCCCCGTTTGCTCGAGATCGGCATCAGCGCCGAAGGGGAGTACTTCGTCGACGGCAGCCCCCTGGTCAATCGGGAGATCGACACCCTGGTCCGGGCACTGGAGGAGGCGCGGGAGGCCGGAGACGTTGCCGGAATCGTGGTCCGCGCCGACGCTGATGCTCCGCACCGGGCCGTGGTCCGTGCGCTCGATGGGGCCGGCCGGGTCGGTATCGATCGCGTTTCTATCGCCACCAAACGCTCCGACGACCCGTGAGGGAGACGGTTTGAGCACGCAAGCACAAGCCCCTGGGCAGCCACTGCCCGACAGCGCTCAGACGCGCAAGCTGGATCGCCGGACGTGGCCGACGTTCCGTCGGCTGTTCGTCGGGTACGTCCTACCGCACTGGAAGGTGGGAGTGGTGGCGATCCTGGCGATGCTGGCGCTTGCCGGCACGCAGACCGGCGTGGTGGCGTTGATCCGGCCGCTGCTCGATGACGGTTTCGTCGAGCAGGATGCAGCCACGATCCGCTTTTATGCGTTGCTGCTGATCGTGTTCATCGTTTTCCAGGGCGTTGCTCACTTCACCTCCCACTATCTGATGACCTGGATCGGTCGCCAGCTGGTCAAGCGTTTGCGGCTGGACGTTCACGACCGGCTGCTGGTCATGCCGAATTGGGTCTTCGACCAGCAGTCCTCGGGCCGGTTGGTTTCCAAGCTCACTTATGAAGCCGAGCAGGTGGCCGGTGCGGTGACGCGTGCCGTCTTGAGCCTAATCCAGGACGGCGCGCGGGTGGTCTTTCTGCTGGGCTACATGACCTACCTCTCACCGTGGCTGATGCTGATCGTGCTCGGGGTTCTGCCCGTGGTCGGTGGGATCATCGCCTACATCACCAAGCGCTTCCGCAAGATCAGCAAGCGCATCCACCACGCCGTCGGTGGCGTGGGCAGCGTGGCCGAAGAGAGCGTGCACGGTTATCAGGTGGTCAAGGCCTTCGGGCAGGCGGATCGCGAGCGGCAGCGTTTCGAGCGCGTGAACGAGCGCAACCGCAAGCAGTTCATGAAATTCATGGCCACCAAGTACGCCTCGGTTCCGCTGATCCGCCTGGTTGCCGGCATCGCCCTGGCGGTGGTGATCTACCTTGTCACCGTCGATGCGGTGGTTGAGACCATAACTGTGGG
The DNA here is from genome assembly GCF_022228075.1 of Halorhodospira sp. 9628. NCBI lineage: Bacteria > Pseudomonadati > Pseudomonadota > Gammaproteobacteria > Chromatiales > Ectothiorhodospiraceae > Halorhodospira > Halorhodospira sp. 9628. The sequence goes on along the minus strand of NZ_JAJNRF010000003.1, from coordinate 112,765 downwards.
TACTTTTGTCTCGTTTGCCGGCGCTATCCTGTTGCTGAATCCGCCGCTCAAGTCCCTGGTCGCTGTCAACGCGACCATCCAGAAGGGGCTGACGGCTGCGCAGAGCATCTTTGATGTGGTGGACGCCCCGCAGGAGCCGGATCATGGTACACGGGGCATTGATCGCGCCGGGGGGCACGTCGAGCTGGAGGGTCTACGGTTCTCCTACGACGGCGAGCGGGAGGTCCTGCGCGGGATCGATGTGGATGTGCAGGCCGGCGAGACCGTGGCGCTGGTGGGGCCGTCGGGCAGCGGCAAGACGACGCTGGTCAATCTGCTGCCGCGCTTCTACGAGCCGACCGGCGGTGAGATCCGCCTCGACGGGCTGCCGCTGCAAGAGTACCGGCTGGCCGATCTGCGCCGACAGTTCTCGATGGTCGGGCAGAATGTGATGCTGTTCAACGCCTCGGTGGCCGACAACATCCGCTTCGGGGCCCAGGGGGCGGTGAGCGATGACCAGGTCCGCGCGGCAGCGGATGCCGCCAACGCAACCGGCTTCATCGAGGCCCTGCCGCAGGGCTTCGAGACCGAGGTGGGTGAGGATGGGGTGCTGCTCTCCGGCGGGCAGCGCCAGCGCATCGCCATAGCCCGGGCGGTGCTCAAGGATGCTCCGATCCTGATCTTGGACGAGGCGACCTCGGCGCTGGACACGGAGTCCGAGCGACACATCCAAGGGGCGCTGGAGCGTCTGATGGAGGGCCGGACGAGCTTTGTCATTGCCCACCGGCTCTCGACGGTCGAGAACGCGGATCAGATCCTCTTCCTTGACGGCGGACGAATCGTCGAGCGCGGTACGCATCGCGAGCTGCTCGAACGCGGCGGGCGATACGCCGGGCTGTACCGGATGCAGTTCGAAGACCGCACCGATCCTCCGGTGGAAGGGTAGGCTGATGTCCGTCCCGCGCTTCTGGCTGGAAGGCGGTCCGGCAGCGCGCGCTCTGGCGCCGCTCGCCGCGTTCTACGGGGGTGTGGTGGCGTTGCGTCGGGGACTCTACCAGCGCGGCTGGCTTGGCCGTCCGGTATCCCCCGTGCCGGTGATCGTGGTCGGCAACCTCTTTGTCGGTGGCACGGGCAAGACCCCGCTGGTGGCGTGGCTGGTCGCCCGGTTGCGGGAGCAGGGTTGGCAGCCGGGGATTGTAGCGCGCGGTTACGGCGGTCGGGCCGGGAAGGGGCCGGTGACCGTGACTGCGGAGTCGGACCCTGGGCAGGTGGGTGACGAGCCGGTGTTGCTTGCGCGGCGTTGCGGGGTGCCGGTACGGGTCGGTGCTGATCGCCCGGCCGCGGTACGCGCGGCCTGGCAGGCGGGCTGCGATGTGGTGGTCAGTGACGACGGGCTACAGCACTACCGGATGCGGCGAGCCGCCGAAATCGTGGTTCTGGATGCGCGGCGCAGGCTGGGCAACCGGCGACTGCTGCCGGCCGGGCCGTTGCGGGAACCGGCCGGTCGGCTGGCCACAGTGGATATCGTTGCGGTGAACGGCGACGCGGTCCCCGAGGGCGATAGCGTGTTTCGTCTGCGTCCGGGCTCCCCCCTTGCCGTGGATGGCAGCGAGCGGCCCTGGCCGGATGGCATGGCCCACGCCGTGGCCGGTATCGGCCATCCCGAGCGGTTCTTTGCTTCCCTGGAGGAGGCGGGGATCCGCGTGGCGGAACGTCACGTATTCCCAGACCACCACGCCTTTTCACCGGGGGACTTTGCCTTTGTCGATGAGCGGCCTGTCGTGATGACCGAGAAGGATGCCGTGAAGTGTCGAAACCTGCCCGGGGTAGACCGCCTCTGGTACCTGCCCGTGGAGCTGGTTCCCGGAGCGAAGCTATCCGCAGCGGTGACCGGGCTGATCGACCGGCTCGGTACCCGGGAGGAGCGGCCATGACCCCCCCAGCGTTCACCGTCGTCATACCGGCTCGCTTCGGTGCTTCCCGGCTGCCCGGTAAGCCGCTGGCCAATCTGCTCGGCGAGCCGGTGATCCGGCATGTACACCGGCGGGCGGTCGAGAGTGGCGCGGAGCGCGTTGTGGTGGCTACCGACGACCGGCGCATTGAATCGGCTTGCCTCGACTTCGGGGCGGAGGTTTTATTAACCGCCCCGGATCACCCGACCGGCACGGACCGCATTGCCGAGGTGGTCGATCGGTTGGCGCTGGTCGATGACGCCATCGTGGTCAATCTGCAAGGCGATGAGCCGCTGATGCCGCCGGGGTTGGTCACTTTGGTGGCCGAACGACTCGGGGCCGATCCCGGAGCCGCCATCGCCACGCTGGCAACCCCGATCTCGGAGGCCGGTGAGCTTTTCGAGCCCTCGGTGGTCAAGGTGGTGCGGGACCGGCGTGGCCACGCCCTGTATTTCAGCCGGGCGCCGATCCCCTGGGACCGGGAGCGCTTCGGCGCGATCGATGACACGACGGTGGCGGCCGGCGGGTGGCTCAGGCACTTGGGGCTGTATGCTTACCGCGTCGCCTTCCTGCGCCGCTTCCCGGGGCTGGAACCGGCGCCGCCGGAGCAGCTTGAGTCGCTGGAACAGCTCCGGGCACTGTGGCACGGTTTTGCGATCCAGGTTGCCGTCACCGAACAGCGTCCGGGTCCCGGCGTCGATACGCCGGCCGACTTGGAGGCAGTGGCTCGACGACTGCAGTCACCTCAACCGTAAAAAGGTGCGGTCTCTGTAGGGTGCAGGTTTCGTGGAACCGACTGATCAGGAAAGCAAAATGAAGATACTTCTAGTTTGTATGGGCAATATCTGCCGTTCGCCGACAGCGGAGGGGGTGCTGCGCCAGCGCCTGCGCGAGGAGGGGCTTGACCACCACGTGGACCTCGACTCCGCGGGCACCCATGACTTCCACGTCGGCAAAGGGCCGGACCAGCGCGCCCAAGAGGCCGCGCGGCGGCGCGGGGTCGACATCAGTGACCTGCGTGCCCGCCAGGTGGAGCGCTACGACTTCCAGGAGCACGATCTGATCCTGGCTATGGACGAGGCCAACCTCGGCATCCTCCAAGCCGATTGCCCGCCGAAGCACAAGCACAAGCTCGGACTCTTTCTCGATTACGCCCGCACCCGCAGTGAGCGGGAGGTGCCCGACCCGTACTACGGCGGTGAGCGCGGTTTCGAGCACGTGCTCGACTTGATCCAGGATGCCGCCGATGGGCTGATCGACGAGGTACGCCGGAACCAGGGCTAGTCACGAAAGACTGCGGGCGGCGTGACGCCGCCCGCAGTCAACCGTTATTGGGCGGATAGGGCGGCGGTTACTCGGCCTTTTCCGCCCCTTCACCTTCCGCGTGGGTCGAGGTGCGATCATCGCTGGTTGGTGATGATGCCTCGGTTCCGGATGTAGAAGCCTGCTTCGGTCGGCGCGGACGCCCCGAGCGGACCTGTTTGCGCCCGCCGTTGCCCTGGGCCGCATCGTCGGCGCTTCCCCGGGGCGCGGGGCCAGCAGACGGCTGTGAGGGCTGTACATCCCCGGTCTCCGCGCTCGGGGTAGGGGCGGTCTTCTCCGCTTTCGCCTCCGCGTGGGTGGCGGGCTTCTGTTCCGCGCGCGCCTTTCCGTTGTCCCCCGGTTTCCGGTTCCCCTTGTCTGGCCGCGGGGCATCTTGCTGCCCGCCCGCGCTCGGGGGCTGTGTATCCGCCCGGTCCGGCGCGTTTGCAGGTTTGTCCGGCGTCTTCTCCGCATCCGCGCCCGCCGGCGTGGAAGTGGCGGGCGATGCGGCAGCCGCCGGGTCAGGTGCCGGGGATTCCGGCCCCGTGTCGCCGTTCTCCTCCGCGCCTGAGGCGGTGGTGGATCCGTCGGCGTGCTCGTTGCCGTTGCTGGAGCGACGGCGCCGGCGACCCCCGCGGCGCCCGCGGCGGCTGCGACCGCTGCGGGCGGAGCGGGCTTCGGCGTTGCGGGAGGTGTCGTCCTGACCCGCTGCCGCCGAGGGGGTGTCCTGCCGGGTGCTGCCGCTGTCAGCGTCCGTGGTCTGGGCATCGTCCTCCGGGGGCTCGGCGGTGGCCTCAGCCTTGCCGTTGCCACCGGCATTCTTGCGCTTGCCGCCCGTGGAACGCCCTTTGCCGCCGTTGCCACCGTGCCCCTTGGTCTCATCCGGGGCGCGGGGCGCTTCGCTCGACGCGCCCTTCGACGGGCTCTCCTGCTCGTTTTGCTGCTGACCGTTGCCGCCCTCGCTGGCACCACCGCCGGGGCTGCGTCGACTCCGGCCGCCGCCGCGGGAGCGGCCACCGCGCCGGGTTCCCCGTCTGTTCTGGCCGGTGCTGGAGCCGTTGCCATCACTGGAGCTCCGCTCGCTCCGGGACCGTGGCTTCTTCTCGCGTCCGGAATCCCCCTCTTCGGTGCGCTCGTCGCCGGGCGCGCTTTGGAACAGCAGGCCGCGGAGACGGCGGAAGATCGAACTCAGCGGGGCATCCTCCTCCTGGTGGCCATCCCCGGCTGCAGCGTCCGATGTTTGTTGCGATTCCGGCGCGGGCGCCGGCGCGCTGGGGGTTACACCCTGCACGGCGGGTGCCGGTGGCCGGCTGGCCGGCAGGCCCGCTTCGATGACGGTCGGCTCCGGCGCGGGTGTCGCCAGGTTGTAGCTGGAGCCGCTCTGCTCGAGCCCCTCGTCGGTACGCACGCGCTGGACGTCGTAATGCGGGGTCTCCAGGTTGCGGTTCGGGATCAGCAGGACGTGCACGCCGTAGCGGTGTTCGAGCTCGGCGATCTGGGCCCGCTTTTCGTTGAGCAGGAAGGTGGCGACCTCGATCGGGAGCTGGGCGAGCACGCGCCCGGTCTTCTCCTTCATCGCCTCTTCCTCGATGATGCGCAAAATCGACAACGCCAGGGACTCGACGCTGCGCACCGTGCCCTGGCCGCCGCACCGACCGCAGACCTCTTGGTGGGCCTCACCAAGCGAGGAGCGCAGGCGCTGCCGGGACATCTCCAGAAGGCCGAACCGGGAGATTCGCCCGATCTGCACCCGGGCCCGATCCGCCTTGACCGCCTCACGCAGCCGATTCTCCACCTCCCGCTGGTGGCGCGGCGGACCCATGTCGATGAAGTCGATCACGATCAGGCCACCGAGGTCGCGCAGGCGCAGTTGCCGGGCGATCTCGTCGGCGGCCTCGAGGTTTGTGTTAAGCGCCGTCTCCTCGATGTCAGCACCCTTGGTGGCGCGCGAGGAGTTGATGTCGATGGAGATCAGCGCCTCGGTATGGTCGATGGCGATCGCACCGCCGGAAGGGAGGCGCACGTCCCGCTGGAACGCCGACTCGATCTGGCTCTCGATCTGGTAGCGCGAGAAGAGGGGAACCGGGTCGGTGTATTGCTTGAGCTTCTGCCGGTTGTACGGCATGACCTGCTCGATGAAGTCGCGCGCCTTGGCGAAGACCTCGTCGTCATCAACCAGGATTTCGCCGATGTCCGAGCGGAGATAGTCGCGCAGGGCGCGGATGATGACGTCGCTCTCCTGGTAGACCAGAAACGGAGCGGCGCGCTCGGCGGTGGCGTTCTGGATGGCGTCCCAGAGCTTGAGCAGGTAATCCAGGTCCCACTGGAGCTCTTCGGTGCTGCGCCCCACGCCCGCTGTACGCACGATCAAGCCCATGCCCTCCGGGACATCGAGCTGGCGCAGGCTTTCACGAATCTCGGCGCGATCGGAGCCTTCGATCCGGCGGGACACGCCGCCGGCCCGGGGGTTGTTCGGCATGAGCACCAGGTAGCGCCCGGCCAGGCTGATATAAGTGGTCAGCGCGGCGCCCTTGTTGCCACGCTCCTCCTTATCGACCTGGACGAGGACTTCCTGATTTTCGCGCAGGCCGTCTTTCGGCGTGTTCCGCTGACCATCCGCCGAGGTGAAGTAGGCGGGCGCGATTTCCTTGAAGGGCAGAAAGCCGTGGCGCTCCGCACCGTACTGGACGAACGCGGCCTCCAGGCTCGGCTCAACCCGGGTGATGATCCCCTTGTAGATGTTCGCCTTTTTCTGCTCGCGGGAGGGCGCCTCGATGTCGAGATCGTAGAGGATCTGGCCGTCCACCAGCGCAACGCGCAACTCTTCCGGCTGAGTTGCGTTGATCAGCATTCTTTTCATGGGTGCGCAATCTCCGCAGCCCTGCCGCCATCGCTTCCAGGCCGCCGGACAGGACGGACCGGTACGTCGGCGTCGTATCTGGCCACGCCACCAAGGGCCGCTCGGGCGACATTGGTGGCGCCGACCAGGCGGCGAGCCAGACCATCCAGTGCGACAGATCCGTCCGTGTCATCCGCGCTCGACTCCTGTTGAAGGGGCGCAGGGCTTGTTGGTCGTGGTCAAGTGGCCCGCGCCGCGTCCGGGCGCGGGCCCGTTGTCTCGTTCTGGTGCTGCAATCAGTGCCGCACGAGGTGCGACACTGCATGAAACCCGTCGTCGCGGATCCCGGCTTAACCGGTCGCCACGTGCGGCTAATTGTATCAGTGACTTGCGTCACCCTTCAAATTTCTTCTTTTGCTAAAATTTCCGAATGAGTGCCTCTGATCCCAAGGTTCGACACCATCAGGTACTGGCCGAAGAGGCCGGGCAACGAATCGACAACTTCCTCCTGCGCCAGCTCAAGGGCGTTCCGCGCAGCCGGATCTATCGCCTGCTGCGCAAGGGGGAGGTCCGGGTCGACGGGGGGCGGGCGCGGCCCACGCGCCGCCTGAGCACCGGGGAGGTGGTGCGCATACCGCCGGTTTCGGGGCAGCGTCAGCCCGCTGAGGTCGCTTCCGGCGGGCTGCCCGACGGCCTAGAGGCGCGACTGCGCGATGGGGTCCTCTACGAGGATGAACGGCTGCTAATCCTGGACAAGCCGTCGGGGCTTGCTGTGCATGGCGGTTCTACCGTGCGTGTCGGGTTGGTCGAGGCGATCCGGGGTATTCGGCCAGACCTTCCCTTCGTTGAGCTGGTTCACCGGTTGGACCAAGAGACCAGCGGTTGCCTGATGTTGGCCAAGCGGCGCTCCACCCTGCGTCGGCTCCACGAGCAGCTTCGCCAGGGCAAGGTGGAAAAGCATTACGCCGCGCTTCTGGCCGGGCGGGTGCGTGGGGCGATGCCGGTGCGGGTGGACGCGCCTCTGGAGCGCCTGCCCGGCGCACCGCGGGATCGCCAGGTGCGCGTCAGCAAGCAGGGGCGGGCGGCGGTGACCGAATTCCGCCCGGTACAGCGGTGGGTGCGGGCGACTCTGGTCACTGCGCGGCTGGAGACCGGACGCACTCACCAGATCCGGGTCCACGCCCGCCATATCGGCCACCCGGTCGCCGGCGATGAGCGCTACGGCGATCGTGCGGCGAATGCCGCGCTGCGTGAGTGCAGCCTGCGCCGGTTGTTTTTGCATGCTTCATCGCTGCGATTCCAGCATCCGGACAGTGGGGAGCCCCTATGTATCGAGGCACCGCTGGGCGATGAGTTGCAGGCGGTGCTTGAGCGCCTGTCGCAATCCCAAGACGAGGAGTCAGCATGAGCGAAGAGACATCCGAGCGCGAAGCGCTACTGGAGCTGCTGAAGGAGAATATCCGCGAGCAGCGGCGGGCACGGCGCTGGCGCCTGATTACCCGCGGTGCCGTTCTGGCGGTGGTTGTCTTGGTGGCGATCTCCCTCGGGCGCCTTGATTTCGCTGCCGAAGAGGAGGTTGGCCCGCACACGGCTGAGGTGCGGATCGATGGTCCGATCATGTCGGATTCTGCGGCCAGCGCCGAGCAGGTGATCCGCGGCTTGGAGCGCGCCTTCGAGGCGGACGATGTCGCCGGGGTGGTGCTGCGCATCAACAGCCCCGGCGGGAGCGCCGTGCACGCCCGGCAGATCTACCAGGAGATCCGGCGCCTGCGCGACGAGCATGAAGACATCCCGGTCCATGCGGTCATCGAGGACATCGGCACCTCCGGCGCATACTACGTGGCTGCCGCCGCCGACCGGATCCACGTCAACGAGTCGAGCGTCGTGGGCTCGATCGGGGTGATCATGGGCAGCTTCGGTATTGGCGAGGCGCTGGAGAAACTCGGCATCGAGCGGCGAATCTATACGGCCGGAGAGGACAAGGCCTTCCTCGATCCCTTCGCGCCGGAGAACGAGGACCATGTCGAGCACGTCCGCACTATGCTCGACGATATCCATGGCCAGTTCATCGCCGCGGTCCGTGACGGGCGCGGGGAGCAGATCGACGCAGCTGGAGCCGACGAGGAGCGCCTGTTCTCGGGGCTGATCTGGACCGGGCGGCAGAGTCTCGACAAGGGGCTTGCCGACGAGATCGGCAGTGTGCGCAGCGTTGCCCGGGACGTGATCGGCGAGGAGGAGCTCGTCGACTACACAGCCCGTCGGGACTTCCTCTCCCAACTCGCCGAGCGTTTCGGCACCGCCGTGGGGCAGGGGGTCTACCAGTCGTTGCAGAGTCTCGAGTATCAGCCCCGCTGATGTCGCGCTGCGGGCCGGCCCCCGGGCCGGTCCGCAGCCGCAGGGGGATCAGGGCAAACGGTAGCCCTTGTCGCGCAGAAGCCGGGCGACGCCGATCAGCGGCAGGCCGATGAGCGCCGAGGGGTCGTTGCTCTCCACGGACTCCAGCAGAGCGGCACCAAGGCCCTCCGAGCGAATTGCCCCGGCACAGTCGAGGGGATGGTCGGCTCGGACGTAACGCTCGATGGTCTCTGCGTCGAGGCTCCGGAACCGGACCTGTACGGTTTCCAGCAGGTGTTCCTCGGCGCTGTCCTGGCATACGCAGACTGCGGTGAGAAAGCGCACGCATTGGCCGGAGTAGCGGCTCAGTTGCTCTCGGGCACGCTCTTCGCTTCCGGGCTTGCCGAGGATCTCGCTGCCGAGTGCCGCCACCTGGTCGCTGCCGATCACCACGGCTCCGGGGCGACGCTCGGCCACCGCCCGGGCCTTCTCCCGCGCTAGGCGCGCCACGGCGCCTTCCGGGGATTCGCCGCTGGCGATGGTCTCGTCAATAGAAGCGGCATCGATCTCAAACGGGATGCCCAGACGTTCGAGTAGCGCCCGACGATAAGGCGATGCGGAGGCCAGAATCAGCGATCCTGCTTCAGACATGGATTAAGACCCATTGGCTTGGAACGCCGTGCACCCTAGCGCCGTAAACGGCGCAGTGCCAGCACTTTACAGTATCCGGTGGCGGGGCTAGTATGCAGACCCTTATGTTGCCGGATGGGCTGGCTCCAGACGATTTTGGCACGCCGCCTCGTGTCCACCAGGGCACTCTGGCGCTGCCGACCATGCCGCGCCTGGCGCCGTTGCTGGCGATCCAGGAAGGGCAGGCGTGGGCTCGCCTGGAAGGCAGCCTGGATGACGCGGGCCGGCGGGAACTGGCGGGGCGCATCGAGGCGGACGTGCCGCTGACGTGCCAGCGCTGCCTCGGGGTTTATCATCACCCGGTGGTCGTCGCCTTCCGGGTGGTCATCGTGGCGACCGAGGAGGAGGGCGAGGCCCTGCCCGACGAGCTGGAGCCCTATGTCTGCGGCTCGGCGGTTCGGCCCCTGCAGGTCGTCGAGGAAGAGATCCTGCTGGCGCTGCCGGTGGTGGCGCGGCATACACGGGCGGATTGCACGCCCCCCGAACACGAGGCCGGTATCGCGCGGGAAGCCCTCAGCCCGTTTGCCAGCCTGCAGGGCAAGGTCCGCCGCCACGAGGCAGATGACTAACCAGGGCCCCGCCAAAAACGAATTTCTGAACCGATCGGAGTGATTAGACAATGGCCGTACAACAGAATCGCAAGACGCCCTCCAAGCGTGGCATGCGTCGCTCCCACGACAGCCTGAGCAAGCCGACGCTCGCCACGGAGCAGAGCACCGGCGAGACTCATCGCCGTCACCACATCAGCGCCGACGGCTACTACCGGGGCCGCAAGGTGACCCGCGGGCAGGACGACTGAGCCGCTCCGCCGTGGTCGTCATCGCGGGGTATTGCCCAGTCGTCGAGCGGGTGAAGGCATGACGGGCCATATAACCCTTTCGCTGGACGCTATGGGCGGGGATCACGGACCCAGTGTCGTGGTCCCCGCTGCTTTGCGGGCGCTGGAACGCCACCCCCATCTCCACGTGGTGCTCGTGGGGCAGGAAGAGACCCTGCGCGAGCACCTCCGGGCGGAGAGGTACGGCGATGCCGAGCGCGTGAGCGTGCGCCACTGCACGCAGGTCGTGGCCATGGACGAGCCGCCTTCCCAGGCGCTGCGCTCCAAGAAGGATTCGTCCATGCGTGTCACCCTGGAGATGGTCAAGGCCGGGGAGGCCGATGGCTGTGTAAGCGCCGGGAACACCGGTGCGCTCATGGCGACCGCCCGCTACTTGTTGAAGACCCTGCCGGGCATCGACCGGCCGGCGATCATGAGCACCCTCCCCACGCTTGACGGTGCCACACACATGCTGGATCTCGGTGCCAACGTCGACTGCACCGGCGACCACCTCTTTCAGTTTGCTGTCATGGGGGCGGTGGCCGCGGAGGCTGTCCACGGGGTGGAGCGTCCGCGTGTGGGGCTGCTGAACATCGGGGAAGAGGAGATCAAGGGCAACGAGTCGGTCAAGCACGCCGCGGAGCTGCTGCTGGAGTCCCGGGAGATCCACTACACCGGTTACATCGAGGGCGACGGCATCTTCAAGGGCGAGGCCGACGTGGTCGTTTGCGACGGATTCGTCGGCAACGTGGCCCTAAAGTCCAGTGAAGGCGTGGCGTCACTGATCTCCGAGTACATGCGCAGGGAGTTCCGCCGCAACCCTCTCTCGCGGATCGCCGGGTTGATCGCGCTGCCGGTGCTGCGTTCCCTGCGCGGGCGTATCGATCCCCGTCAGTATAACGGCGCGAGCCTGCTCGGCCTGCGGGGGGTTGCCCTCAAGAGTCACGGTTCGGCGGACAGCTTTGCCTTTGGTCGGGCCATCGACACCGCTGTCCGGGAGGCCGAACAGGGGGTCCCGGACCTGATCAATGCGCGCATCGAGCGGCTGCTGGGGGCGAGAGAAGGGGCGTGAGCAACGCAAGGATAATCGGCACCGGGAGCTACCTCCCCGAACGTGTGATCACAAACAAGGATCTCGAGCAGCATGTCGAGACCTCGGATCAGTGGATCCGCGAGCGCACGGGGATCGGCGAGCGGCGGGTGATCGCCGATGAGGAGGTCTGCGGCGATCTCGGTCGGATCGCGGCGCAGCGGGCGCTGGAAGCGGCCGGAGTCAGCGGCGATGAGATCGATCTGGTCATCGTCGCCACCTGCACGCCTGACCGGATCTTCCCAAGTACGGCCTCGTCCCTGCAGCGCGCCCTTGGGGTGCGTCCCGGTGCGGCGGCCTTCGACATCTCGGCGGCCTGCTCAGGGTTTATCTACGCTCTGGGTATCGCCGAGCGTTTCGTGCGTTGCGGTGATGCGCGCCGTGCCCTGGTGATCGGTGCCGAGGCGATGACCCGCATCCTCAACTGGGAGGATCGCGGGACCTGCGTGCTCTTCGGGGATGGCGGTGGAGCTGTGGTGCTCGAGGCCTCGGACGAACCCGGTGTGCTCTCCACCCACCTGCACTGTGACGGTCGCTATGAGCCGCTGCTGTATGTCCCGTGGGGGCCGGGGCGGGGCTACGCCGCCCTCGGGGCCGAAAGCGGCTACATCCACATGCGGGGCAACGAGGTGTTCAAGGTGGCCGTGAACACCCTTACGCGGATTGTCGAAGAGACCCTGGACTCGGCCGGGGTCGACAAGGGCAAGGTCGACTGGCTCGTCCCGCATCAGGCGAATATCCGCATCATCCAGGCCACCGCGAAGAAGCTCGATCTGCCCATGGAGCGCGTGGTGGTGACGGTGGGCGAGCACGGCAACACGTCGGCTGCGTCGATCCCCATCGCCTTGGATACCGCGGTGCGTGACGGTCGCATCCAGCGCGGGGAGACCCTGCTGCTGGAAGCCTTTGGTGGCGGGTTTACCTGGGGGTCGGCGCTGGTCCGGTACTAGCCCTCCCGAGATGGATTCCGTGCAGGAGCTGAGATGAGCAATCACACCCCGGAATTTGCAATGGTCTTTCCCGGCCAGGGCTCCCAGGCGGTCGGGATGATGGCGGCCTGGCAGGAAGACGAAACGGTCCGCGAGACCTTCGGCGAAGCCTCCGAGCCGCTGGGTTACGATCTCTGGGAACTGATCGCGAACGGGCCAGCTGAGGAACTCGATCGGACCGATCGTACGCAGCCGGCCATCCTGGTCGCCAGCGTGGCGCTGTGGCGCGTCTGGCAGGAACGAGGCGGTGCGGAGCCGGCGGTGCTGGCCGGACACAGCCTGGGGGAGTACAGCGCGCTGGTGGCTGCCGAGTCGCTGCAGCTCGCCGATGCGGCCGCGCTGGTGGCCGAGCGCGGTCGCTACATGCAGGAGGCCGTGCCGGCCGGCGAGGGCGCCATGGCGGCGGTCATCGGGCTTGAGGACGACAAGATCCGGGAGATCTGCGCCGGCGCCGCCCAGGGGGCCGTCGTGCAGCCCGTCAACTTCAACGCGCCGGGACAGGTGGTCATCGCCGGCAACCAGGAGGCAGTGGAACGGGCCGGTTCCGCCGCGAAGGAGGCCGGCGCCAAGCGAGTTCTGCCGCTGCCAGTCAGCGCGCCGTCCCACTGCAGCCTCATGCAGCCAGCCGCCGAGCGTCTGGCCCAGCGCCTCGAGGAAGTAGCGATCGAGGAGCCGCGCCGTCCGGTCATCCACAACGTCGATGTCTCGGTCAGCCGGGACGCTGCGTCGATCCGCCGCCGGCTGGTCGAGCAGCTGGCGAACCCGGTGCGGTGGACGGAGACGGTCCAGAAGATGAGCGGCGAAGGCGTTCAGGTCCTGGCGGAGTGCGGCCCGGGCAAGGTTCTGACCGGACTGACTCGCCGGATTGAGCGCAGCCTTCAGGGCGGATCGCTCAGCGAGCCGGACACTCTGGACGACATGCTGCGCCGTTTCCCGGCGACCAGCTAACCCCATCCGGACAGCTTTTGTTTGAAGGAGGCAGCGTGCACGGCAAAGACGACCTGCAGGGGCATATCGCCCTGGTAACCGGGGCGAGCCGGGGCATCGGCCAAGCCGTTCTGGAGTCCCTCGGCCGCGCCGGCGCGACGGTCATCGGGACCGCCACCAGCGAGCAGGGCGCCGAGGGAATTCGGCAGCGCCTGTCGGAGGCCGGGCTTATGGGCACCGGGATGGCACTGGATGTCACCGACTCGGAGCAGATTGCCGAGGTGCTGGGCGCCATTGGCCGTGACTTCGGGGCGCCAACCATCCTGGTGAATAACGCCGGCATCACCCGCGACAACCTGCTCATGCGGATGAAGGATGATGAGTGGGATCAGATCATCGACACGAACCTCAGCTCCGTCTACCGCATGAGCAAGGCGTGCCTGCGCGGCATGATGAAGGCGCGCGGCGGGCGCATCATCAACATCGGTTCGGTCGTCGGGGCCATGGGCAACGCCGGTCAGGCCAATTACTCTGCGGCGAAGGCCGGCATCATGGGCCTGACCAAGTCGATGGCCCGGGAGCTCGGTGCGCGCAACATCACGGTGAACACGGTAGCGCCCGGATTCATTGAGACGGATATGACGGCCGCCATGAGCGAGGAGCAGCGGGCGGCGCTGATTGGCAATGTGCCCCTAGAGCGGCTTGGCAGCCCGGAGGATATCGCCGCGGCGGTGACTTTCCTGGCCTCGCCGTCCGCCGGTTACATCACGGGCGAGACACTGCACGTCAACGGCGGCATGCACATGGCTTAAAACTCGTTGTTAAACAGTATCTTGTAAATGGTTCAGGATTCCGCTGGGGCGTTCTGGTACTCAGCGAACTGTTCCCCTACAATACGCGCCGCAGCCGGAAGACTGCGCCAATTAGAACCTCGGAGGACCTTTTAATGAGCAGCATCGAAGATCGCGTCAAGAAAATCGTCGTCGAGCAACTGGGGGTCAAAGAGGAAGAGGTCACTGGTGAGGCCTCGTTCGTGGACGACCTTGGCGCCGACTCGCTGGACACCGTCGAGCTCGTGATGGCGCTCGAGGAGGAGTTCGAGTGCGAGATCCCCGACGAGGAAGCCGAAAAGATCACGACGGTCCAGCAGGCCGTGGACTACATCAAGAAGCACCTGGAGGGGTAACCCCCACGGGCCACAGTCTGAAGGCGCAGCGGGGCCGGTCCGGTGGACCGGCCCCGATACATTCTGCGCCCCGAAGGGCACAAGGGTATGGATGATCGAGCCGTTGTCGTAACCGGGCTGGGGGTGGTCTCTCCGGTCGGTCACTCCGCTGATGAAGCCTGGTCCGCGGTGACCGAGGGCCGCAGCGGGATCCGGACCATCACCGAGTTTGATACGTCCGCCTACGCGGTCCAGTTCGGCGGGACGATCGAGGGCTTCGATGTGTCCCAGTATCTGCCGCGCAAAGAAGCACGGCGGATGGACCCGTTCATCCACTATGCCTTCGGCGCCTGTGCCGAAGCCCTGGAGTCGAGCGGCCTGGAGATCCGCGAGGACAACGCGGACCGGATCGGGCTGTCCGTTGGCTCCGGCATCGGCGGTATCCTGGGGATCGAGACGGGCCACCAGGCCCTGATGGAGGGTGGGCCACGCAAGGTCTCTCCCTTCCTGGTGCCGAGCAGCGTGATCAATATGGCGGCCGGGAACCTATCGATCCACTACGGGCTGCGCGGCCCCAATCTCTCAACCGTCACCGCCTGCGCGGCGGGCACCCACAACCTCGGTGTCTCCGCCCGCATGATTGCCGCCGGAGACGCGGACGTCATGATCGCCGGCGGTGCGGAGAAGTGCATCACCCCGCTGGGACTGGCGGCGTTCTCGTCGGCGCGGGCGCTGTCGAGTCGCAACGATGATCCCTCGACGGCCAGTCGCCCCTGGGATGTCGATCGCGATGGTTTCGTCCTGAGCGAAGGCGCGGCGGTCTTGGTGCTGGAGTCCTATGCCCATGCGCGAGCGCGCGGGGCGACCATACTGGCCGAGCTGGCCGGGTTCGGCACCAGCTCGGATGCCCATCACATCACGCAGCCTGCCGAGAGCGGCGAGGGGGCGCAGCGCTGTATGGCGCGGGCCCTTGAAGACGCCGCCATGGCACCCGCGGATATCGATTACATCAACGCCCACGGTACATCGACCCAGGTCGGCGACCTGGCCGAGGCGGCGGCCGTCAAGCGCCTGTTTGGCGATCGGGCCGGCGAGGTGGCCATGAGTTCCACCAAGTCGGTGACCGGGCATCTGCTCGGCGCCGCCGGCGGGCTGGAGGCGGTATTCAGCGTGTTGGCGCTGCGCGACGGGATCATTCCGCCGACCTGCAATCTCCATCACCTGGAGGCCGATTGCGCCGGTCTCGATCTGGTACCCGGCGAGGCGCGGCAACAGCGGCTGCAGGCCGTACTCAGCAACTCCTTCGGATTCGGCGGGACGAACGCTTCCCTGATCTTTCGCAAGGCGAGCTGAGAAGTGGGGGCCCTTGAGCCGTAAGCAACTGGTCAACGGCAGAGCGGATACGGCCCTGGATGCCGAGGACCGTGGCCTGGCCTATGGCGACGGTCTGTTCGAAACCATAGCGGTGAATCGGGGGCGGCTGTGTCTATGGGACTACCATATGGACCGGCTGCTGGACGGGGCGCGGCAGCTGGGGCTCCCGGAGCCACCATTGGCGACCCTGCGAGAAGAGGCCCGCTTTCTTACCGAAAAGGTGGAGAGCGGGGTGCTCAAGGTGGTCTACACCCGGGGCAGCAGTGAAGGGCGCGGCTACCTGCCCCCGTCCCGGCCGATCCCCACCCGCATCCTGACGCTTCACAATCCGCCGGCGATCCCGCCGGAACGCTGGCAGGGGGTCGATGTCCGCCTCTGCCGGACGCGCATCAGTGCGCAGCCCCGGCTGGCCGGTATCAAGCACCTCAATCGCCTGGAGCAGGTGATGGCCCGTTCCGAGTGGCGGGATGCGGCCATCGCCGAGGGCTTGATGCTCGATGCCGACGGGCTCATCGTGGAGGGTACCGCGACCAACGTCTTCGCGGTCCGGAACCGGGTGTTGCTGACGCCGCCGCTGACCCACTCGGGCGTGGCCGGCGTGATGCGCCGCTGGATCGTGGAGCAGGCCGAGGCGTTCGGCCTGCGGGTGGAGAAACGCGGTTTCTATCCGGGTGAATTCGCCGAGATGGACGAGGTTTTCCTGACCAACAGCCTGATCGGCCTCTGGCCGGTCCGCTCGGTGGCCGGGACCTGGGTCCCAGTCGGGAAGGTTAGTCGCGGCTATCTCGAGCAGATCGGCAGTCGCGGGCTCACGCCGCTGGTGGACCCGCCCGAGGTTGGCGGAGAAGGGCGTTGGTGACGCGCGCATCCCGGCGGCGCTGGTGGATCCTCGCCCCGGTGCTTGTGCTTGTGCTTCTGCCGATCGTCGGCGGCGGCTGGCTGTTCTACGAGCTCGACCAGCGCCCTATGGCCGTTAGTGATCCGCCCGAGACCCTAGAGGTTCCGCGGGGCAGTTCGCTGCACGCCCTGGGGCGGGAACTGGAGGCGAGGGGCTGGATCTCCGGGGCGACGCGATTCGGGCTGCGGATCTACGGGCGCCTGACCGGTATCTCCGCTGAGCTCAAAGCGGGCGAGTACGCGGTGGAGCAGGGCATGACCGTCCGTCAGCTCCTGGCGCGGGTGCGCGCCGGCCGGGTCAAGCTCCACCCGCTCACCGTGGTCGAGGGTTGGACGTTTGCACGCCTGCGCGAGGCCCTGGGCCGACACGATGCTGTAGAGCAGACGCTGGAGGGTATCCCCGATCATGAGATCATGGAGGAACTCGGCCTCGGGGAGCGACACCCCGAGGGGATGTTCTTCCCCACTACTTACCATTTCCCGCGCGGTACCACGGATCGTGATCTGCTGCGCGTGGCGTTCGGGCAGATGCGTCAGGAACTGGCCCGCGTGTGGGCCGAGCGACGGCCGGAACTGCCCCTGGAAGATCCCTACGAGGTACTCACCCTCGCTTCGATCATCGAGCGCGAGACCGGCCGTGATGACGAGCGGCGGAAGGTGGCGGGGGTGTTCACGCGGCGGTTGGAGCAGGGCATGCGCCTGCAGACGGATCCAACCGTGATCTACGGCCTGGGCGAAGACTACGACGGGCGGCTGCGCCGATCCGATCTGCGCCGTGATACGCCTTACAACACCTACACGCGCCACGGCCTGCCGCCGACCCCGATCGCCCTTCCCGGGCGGGCCTCTCTGAAAGCGGCTGTCGACCCGAAGCCGGGCAGTGCGCTCTATTTCGTCTCCCGCGGCGACGGCAGCCACCATTTCTCGGACACGCTGGACGAGCACAACGAGGCCGTCCGACGCTACATCCTGGAGGAGGAGTGACGGAGCGAGGCCGTTTCATCACCGTCGAAGGGCTGGAAGGGGCCGGCAAGACCACCTGTCTGCGGGCCATCGAGCAGATGCTGGAAGAGGCCGGCATCGAGCGGCCGCTGTTCACCCGCGAGCCTGGGGGCACGCCTTTCGGCGAGGCCCTGCGCGGCGCGCTCCTCGACCCGCAGTACAGCGGTCTCAGCGCAGAGGCCGAGGCGTTGACCGTCTTCGCCGCGCGGGCCGAGCACCTCGCGCAGGTCATCCATCCAGCCCTGGCCACGGGGCGCTGGGTGGTCAGCGACCGCTTTACGGACGCCACCTACGCCTATCAGGGCGGCGGCCGCGGGCTCGGTGATGAACGGATCGCGGTACTGGAGCAGTGGGTCCACGGGGGCTTCGTGCCTGACCGGACGCTGCTGCTCGATGTGGATCCGTCGGTCGGACGCTCCCGGGTCGCCAGTCGGGGCAGCGGGGAGGATCGTTTCGAGCAGGAGCAGGACCCGTTCTTCCTTGCGGCGCGCGCCGCTTACGCCCGTCGTGCCGCAGCGGAACCAACGCGCTTCCGTTGCATTGACGCGAACCGGCCGGAAGACGACGTGGCCCGCCAGGCACGCGCCGCACTGGCCGACCTGCTCCCGGCGCGGAGTGCGTCATGAGCGAAGCACCCGAGCATCCGGACTGGGTGCCGCCGGGGCAGGGACGGGGCCAGCTCCCGCCCTGGCTGCTCCCGGAACTTGACCGGCTGCTCGCCCTGCACGACCAGGGTCGGTTGCATCACGCCCTGCTGCTGACTGGGCGAACCGGACTCGGAAAGAGGCTGCTGGCCGGCGTCCTGGCCCGGGCGCTGCTCTGTCAGGGGGGGGAGGAGGGCGGACAGCGGCCCTGCGGGGAATGCCGTGGCTGTCGTCTGACCGGTGGCGGGGCCCACCCCGATCTGCGCACCCTCAGCCCCAGCCGCGGTGGCGAGCGCGGCGAAATCGTGGTCGATAGCGTCCGCGGGCTGGTCGATTTCCTGCATCTGAGCGCGCAGCTCAGCGGCAGCCGGGTCGCGGTGATTGTGCCGTGCGACCGGCTCAACCGCGCAGCGGCCAACAGCCTGCTCAAGACACTGGAGGAGCCGCCCGCAGGGGTGTTCCTCATCTTGGCTACCGGGCGACCGGGGCGGCTGCCACCGACCGTACGCAGCCGGTGCACGGTGCGCGGGTTGTCGCCACCGCCTTGGGGCACGGCACGGCAGTGGCTAATCGAGCGTGCCGCGGCCGGGGCTGAGCGGGCAGACAAGGCACTGGCGCTGGCCGGCGGCATGCCGCTGGCGGCCGAGCGCATCCTCCGCGAACAGGGCCTTGAGGGGTACGAGGCATTGCTCCAGCAGCTTCATCGGTTGAGTGCCGGTGGCGATCCGGTCAAAGAGGCAGAGACCTGGGAACGGGCGCCGGAGGCGTTGGCCGACGCGGTTTCGGCGATCCTCGCGGATCTGCTGCGTCAGCGCCACGGCGCACCGGATCGCGGGCTGCTGCCCTCAACCCTGGCGCAACAGCTGATTCGGCAGGCATCGCCGGAGTCGCTGCACCAGACGTTCCTGCGCATCGGCGAGCACCGGCGCAGCC
This sequence comes from Halorhodospira sp. 9628, assembly GCF_022228075.1. Taxonomy (NCBI): domain Bacteria; kingdom Pseudomonadati; phylum Pseudomonadota; class Gammaproteobacteria; order Chromatiales; family Ectothiorhodospiraceae; genus Halorhodospira; species Halorhodospira sp. 9628. Next base: position 93,831 of record NZ_JAJNRF010000003.1, on the reverse strand, counting down.
TGGAGCAACCCCTGAATGGACGTCTGGCCGCGGAGGCGATCCTCCTCGACCTGACCGCAGCCCTGCGGCCCGTGGGTCACTCGGCCGCCAGGCAGGCCTGAAGCCGCCGCCAGGCTTCCTCCAGGTCCTCGGCCGTGTTGTAGAAGTGCGCCGAGAAACGGATGCCGCCACAACGCGAGGCACAGGCAACATCGCGGGCGCGCAGAGCCGCCAGGAGGCGCTCCGGGTCGGCGCCCGGGACGCGGAAGGTGACAATACCGGCGTGGCGATCCGCTTCAGTCGGTGTCACCAGCTCGAAACCGTGGCGCCGGACGCCTTCCATGGCCTCCCGGGCGTTCGTCAGGACGCGCCGCTCGACCTCCTTCAAGCCGACATCCTCGAGCACCGCCAGGCTCGCTTCGAGGGCGTGGCTGCCAAGCAGGTTCGGGCTACCGGGTTCCAAGCACCGGCCGGTGCCGGCGGGATCCCAGTCGGGTCGGTCGAAGGCGCCCAGATCTTCGGCCATATGCCAGCCGATCTGCCAGATCCGCAGCTCATCGCGCACCCGGGGATGGACGTACAGCCCGCCGATCCCCTCCGGGCCGAGCATCCACTTGTGTCCATCCGCGACAATGAAATCGGCGTCCACGGCAAGCTGAAGGGCGCCCAGCGTCTGGATCGCATCGACGCAGAGCAGGACGCCGCGCTCGCGACAGGCGTTACTCAGCCGCTCCAGGTCCATGCGCAGTCCCGTGCCGTACTGGACACTGCTGATCGGAAGCAGCCGGGTGCGTGGCGTCAGGGCGTCGATGAGGGCGTCCTCCGGCGTGGCGCCGTCGCTCAGTCGCACCTGACGGACGTGGACGCCGTAGTGTCGGGCCAGGGATTGCCAGACCCAGCGATTGGAGGGGAATTCCTGGTCGTTGATGATCACCTCGTCGCCGGGCTGCCAGGTCACCCCGTGGGCGACCATGGAGAGGCCCGCCGAGGTGTTCGGCACCAGGGCGATGTCCGACACGGCACCAGCGACACCCATCAGTCGTGCCAGCCGGGCCCGTAGACGGTCTTCCGCCTCCAGCCAGTTGGGATAGTCCGCGGCTCCGCGATGGAGGCATTCGTCGGCAAATCGGTGGACGGCATCCCGAGTCCGCTGCGGCCAGGTGCCGACCCCGGCGTGGTTGAGATAGACCAGGTTCGGGTCGAGCGGGAACTCCGGGTGGGCCATTGCCGTTGCCTTTGTCGTTGCCATCGGATCCGGGGGGCGAGTATACCGGCCCGTCGCCGGGCTGTCGGCAGGCTGGCCGCTCAGTCACCCGTGCGATCGGGGTCACCCGGAGAGCCGCGGAAGGTATATTATGTTAAATTATGTTAGACGCAAGCAGCGCGGCTCTCCCGCCACGCTGCCATGGGCTTGTTTCGGCTTGTTTCCGTCTCTCTTCGCCTCAGCTACTCGGGCGCTTGTAACCATCGACCATACCAGCGGTCAGGTTCTGCTTCTCACGCCGACCGGAGAGCGTTACGCCGAGGATGTGCATGCCGACCAGGGCCAGCAGTGTATAAGAACTCACGATGTGCACATCCGAGATCAACTCCCCAGGCAGTTGCGCCCCGTACAGGAACCCAAGCGGACCCGCGCCGCGATCCAGCGCTGGCAGCATCATGCCTGATACGGACGCGATCACCAGTCCCAAGAGCAGGATCACTGCCATCACACCGCCCTGCGGCGGATGGCCCAAATAGCGACGGTCCTCTCCGGTGCTCATCGCACGCAGATGCGCCATCAACGCACGCGGCCCCGGCACGAAGTGCGAGAAACGCGCCTGTGGCGGCCCGACGAATCCCCAGACGATCCGCGCCAGCACGACCACGGTCAGCAAGTAACTGACCCACAGGTGGGCGGGCATCTCGCCGATCACAGCGGTAAAGAACGAGGCCGCAAACAGGAGCGTGATCAGCCAGTGACTGCCACGTACCACCGGGTCCCAGACATAGATGGTGCGCTGCTCCATGAGTCCTCCCATCGCTCGGATGCGCCGGCCTGCGGGCCTTTAGCCCTGGCCGGCCATTCACAGAGGTCTCCCGACCCAAACGCCGCAGCCGGGAGGCAGGGTGTGGCGAATTGTTTCAGCCACTGCGCCCAAGCATAAAAGTACAACTTGTGTACAACAATGTCCCCGTAGACGGTTTCCCGCGGGGTCAACAAGCTAGGTGCGCACCAGGTGGGACAACGATAGCCTATGCTGTGATCCCTGACTCAGCCCTCATTAATGGAAAAAATATTCCATTGCCCTACAGGGTGTCGCTGTGCTCAGACCTGTCGGGTCTCACGCCAGCGCTGGGCGTGGTCCTCGTCGCTGATGTTCCATTCCTGCTCGATGAACTGCTTGTCGCCTGTCTCCAGCAGCGCCCACTGGACGAAGTCGGCGGCGTCCTCCGGAGTATGGAGCTGGCCGTTCTGCTTGAGCTTGATGAATCGGTCTACGGCCGGGAAGCGCTCCGGCGTCTGGGTCCGGATGTGATCCTGCATCGGGGTATCCACGACACCCGGGCGAACGGACCCCACCAGGATACCGTCCCGCCACAATTCGTCCCGGTAGACCTGATAGATCATGAACAGCGCGGCCTTGCTGGTGCAGTAGGCCCCCCACCCCATCGATGGCTTGTGTGCCGCTCCCGAGGAGATATGCAGGATACGGCTGCCCCGCTCCATGCGCGGCAACAGCCCCTGGGTGAGAAAGACCGGAGCCTCGACGTTAACGGCCATGGCCTGTCGCCAGGCCTCGAGGTCTACCTCTCTGAGCGGTCCCACCGGGTCTAGCAGACCGGCGTTGTGGACCACGGCGCGGACTCGCCACCCCTGAGCAGCATCAACAATGCGGGCGCGATCCTCCGGGTTGGCAATATCTGCACTCAACGTGCGGATGCGCTCAGGAGCGACACTGGCGGTCTCGCCCAACGGCTCGGCACGCCGCCCTACCGTGAGCACTTGTGCCCCGTCCCGGGCGAGTCCGCGCACCAGGGCCCTGCCTAGGCCACTACCGCCACCGGTTACCAAGACCAGATCGTTGTCCTGCCACTTCATCCTGCACTCCTTCACTCGATCCCAGCGACCCGTCCCCACCCGGGCGGGTGTGGACCGGGCCCCGCTCCGATTCAAGGAAAAAACCCAGTGTAACCAGTCAGCGCCTTACGGGTCGTTGTCCGGGCCGACGACCTGGTTCGGTGGCACTTCTCCGGCTGCAAAGGCCGCCAGGATGTCACGTAGTTGCCCCACAATGCGCTGTCGTGCCTCCAGCGCAGACCATGCGCTATGCGGAGTGACCGCCAGATTCGGTAGATCCGCAGCCAGTAGCGGATGCTCCGGTGGCGGTGGTTCCTTGGTCAAAACATCCAGTGCCGCTGCACCGATCTCCCCGTTACGCAGCGCCGCTGCCAGCGCCGGCTCATCGATCAGGCCCCCACGAGCGGTATTGACCAGTAAAGCATCGCGGCGCATCAGCCGCAGGGCCTGCGCGTCGATGACTCCGGCCGTCGTTTCCGTCAACGGGCAATGTAGACTCAGGACATCCACCTCGGGTAACAGGTCGTAGAACGGCACACGGCCACTGCGACAGGTCGCGGCTGCGGGCCGTTCCGCTACGCGGACCTTCATGCCCAGGGCCTCGGCATAAGCCGCCACCCGCTGACCCAGGGTGCCGTAGCCGAGAATGCCCAGGCACCGGCCGGATATTTCGCGCTGACCGGAGTCGATGAGGCTGAAATGGGCGCTGCTGCACCACTCCCCCGCCCGGACCCGCGCCGTGGCCGCGGGGATCCGCGTGAAGTGGTTGAGGATCATGGCCAGCGTGTGCTGCGCCACCGCAGTGGTCCCGTAGCCCCGGCAGTTCGCGACGGTGACCCCCCGTTCGCGGGCCGCGTCCAGGTCTACATTGTTGGTGCCCGTGGCCGCCACCGCGATCAGTCTCAGGTTAGGAAGACGGGCCAGGGCCTCAGCGTCGATGACGACCTTGTTGACGATCGCCGCCTCGGCGGGTTCGAGCCGGGGGAGCAGCGCCTCGGGACGGGTCCGGGGGTAGCACTCGAGTGGATCAGCCACCCGTTGCAGCGGGCCGAGATCGAGATCTCCAAGATCGAGGGATCCTGCATCGAGGAAGGCGGTGTGCATAGCGTGGCCCTGGGTGTCAGTTAATAGACCACCTGGCGCGCGGTTGCGCGACAGCCTGTTCGTTATTCTATGATCTTTCAGCTCTTGAGACAGGAGGCGACAAAATATGCCGCCAGGCTGTGGACACTGCCCGCCCCCTCCGGAAGACGCCCTGCAGCAAGCGGCACGCTTGCCGGCCCTCCGGCCGGTTATCGCCGTCACCGGGTACTCGGGGGCGGGCAAGACGACCCTGCTCACCGGGCTCGTGGCGCGGATGCGTCGCGGTGGCTGGTCCCCGGCCGTGGTCAAGCATGCCCACCACGGCTTTGACATGGATCGTCCGGGCAAGGACAGCTATCGGGCTCGGGAGGCCGGCGCCGAGCAGGTTCTGGTGGTCTCCGCTCGGCGCTGGGCGCTGTTGACCGAAACCCCGACTGCCGAGCGGGATGAGGATCTGCTCGTCAGGCGGCTTCAGGCCATCGACCCTGAACGGGCTGACGTCATCATCGCCGAGGGATTCCGCCACAGCGGTGCCGGGCAACTGCTGGTCCACAGCCAGCGCACCGGGACCGATCGCCCCGATTTCCGGGCACCCGGGATACTCGGTGTCGCCACCGATGAGCCACAGGCTGTGCCTTCGGGGCTGCCCTGCCTGGATCTCGATGACCAGGCCGCTATCGCAGCATTCGTCGAGCAATGCATCCACGGCATTATTGCGCGTACTGACGGCAATCCGGCACCTCACTATTAACAAGTCGAATCAATAAGTTAAAAGCGTACTTGCCCTTCCCTGCAGCCTGGACCGGGGTTACATTGAGCGGACCGGCGCGGGCGTACGCGCGGGTCGATAACAAGCATAAGCCCGGGGACGGCGACACCCCCAACGGAGGGAGGGGAGCCATGAGCTATCAGGAGACTTATCAGGAGTCGATCAACGATCCGGAGGGGTTCTGGTTACGCGAGGCGCGGCGCCTGGCGTGGATGACCGAGCCCCAAGCAGCCCTCGCGGAGGATGAACAGGGACGACAACGCTGGTTTCGCGGAGGACGCCTGAACGTCGCCCAGCTGGCGCTCGACGTGCATGTCGATGCCGGCCGGGGCGATCAGCCCGCCCTCCTCTACGACTCACCGGTTAGCGGCGGTAAAGAACAGTACACCTACCGACAGCTTCGCGACGAGGTGGCGCGCGCCGCCGGGATGCTGAGCGATCTGGGGGTCGGCCGCGGTGATCGGGTGGTCATCTACATGCCGATGATCCCGGAGGCGGTCATCAGCATGCTCGCTTGTGCACGGCTCGGTGCCATCCACTCGGTGGTGTTCGGTGGGTTCGCCGCCAACGAGCTCGCCGTGCGGATCGACGATGCCAGCCCACGGGTGGTGCTCACCGCGAGCTGCGGAATCGAGGTCGACCGGGTTATCCCGTACCAGCCACTGGTCAACGAGGCCCTGCGCCGTGCGGAGCACAAGCCGGAGCGGGTGATCTACGTCAGTCGCCCGCAGGCCGGGGTGGAATGGGACGAGGAACGGGATCTGGACTGGCACACCGGCTTAGCGGGTGCCGCTCCGGCCGATCCGGTGCCTGTCGATGCCACCGATCCGCTCTACATCCTCTACACCTCGGGTACCACCGGGAAACCCAAGGGCGTCGTCCGGGACAGTGGCGGATACGCCGTGGCGCTGAACTGGAGTCTTGGAGCTGTTTACGACCTGCACCCGGGGGACGTCTTCTGGACTGCCTCCGACGTCGGCTGGGTCGTCGGCCACTCTTACATCGTCTACGGCCCCTTGATTCGGGGCTGCACCACAGTGGTCTATGAGGGCAAGCCGGTGCGCACCCCCGACGCCGGTGCCTTCTGGCGGGTGATCTCGGAGTACCGCGCCAAGGCTTTCTTCACCGCTCCTACCGCCTTCCGCGCCATCAAGAAGGAGGATCCCGAGGCGCGCCATCTGCAGCGCTACGACATCTCCTGCCTGGAGAACGTCTTTGTTGCTGGTGAGCGACTCGACCCCCCTACCTACGAGTGGCTCTCACAGACCCTGCAACGGCCGGTGATCGATCACTGGTGGCAGACAGAGACGGGCTGGCCCATCGTCGCCAACCCAATGGGTATTCAGCCCATGCCCGTCAAGAGCGGTTCCGCCACCGTACCCATGGCCGGTTACGATATCCGCGTACTGGACGACTCCGGCCGCGAATTACCGGCAGGTGAACAGGGCAACCTGGCCATCCGGCTCCCGCTCCCACCGGGCTGCCTGCCGACCCTCTGGAACGACGAGGCCCGCTTTCAGAAGTCGTATCTGGAGCGCTTTCCGGGGTTCTATGACACCTCGGATGGCGGGTTCATCGACGAGGACGGCTACGTCTACGTCATGGGCCGGGTGGATGATGTGATCAACGTAGCCGGCCACCGCCTCTCCACCGGCGAGATGGAAGAGGTCATCGGCGATCACCCGGCAGTGGCCGAGTGCGCTGTGGTTGGTATCCACGACGACACCAAGGGCGAGCTGCCGGTGGCCTTCGTGGTGCTCAAGGATGGCAGTGACATCGACCAAGAGCGCATCGAGTCGGATCTGACCGGCATGATCCGCAACGAGATTGGCGCCATTGCTTCCCTGCGCCGGGTCGCCGTAGTCCAGAAACTGCCCAAGACCCGTTCCGGGAAGATCCTGCGCAAGAGTATCCGGACGCTCGCGAAGGAGGCGCGCGAGCAGGTTCCCACTCCTTCGACCATCGACGACGTCTCGAGCCTGGACGAGATCGCGGATGCGATTCAGGCCTACAATTTGGGACGTCACACCTGACGTCGCCGTGTCGGGCGCGGCCAAAGCGCCGCGCCCCACGGGGCCCCCGCGCCGGGGCGCCTAGCCCAGTGACCAGCCATAGAACCGCTCAAGCTGCTCGTAAACCGCCGGGAAGGATCGGCGCAGCCGCCGCGGGTCGGCGAAGAAGGTCTCCGTGGCTACCGCGAAGAATTCACCGGGATCCTGCCCGGCGTAGGGGTCGAGTGGGGCCGCGTCGCTCCCCTCTTCCGCCGCGTAGGTCTCCATCGTGCTGAACGCCGGCAGGAAGGCCGCCGACCAGTCCTCGACGGCCATCCCGCTCGGCAGCGGCGGCAGCCCGTTGACCGCGCCCTGACCCATATCCAGCTTGTGCGCGCACTCGTGGATGACCACGCTGCTACCCGGCTCCGGTTCCAGGGCGTCCTCAAGGGAGAGGACCAGCGGGCCCCCTTCCCACGCCTCGCCGATTAACGGTCCCTCCTCGATGTGCACGATGCCGTCTTCATCCTCGTACTCATGGGTGGCGATGAAGCCGGCTGGATACAGAAGGACGGTCGCCCAAGGCGCATACCAGTCCAGTCCCAGCTCCAAGACGGGCACAGCAGCTTGCAGTGCCACTGTGTCGATGGCTTGCGCATCGACTGTAACGCCGGCCAGGCCTTCGAAGCGCTTCTCGTGAACCAGCGCAGCCGCAACGGCTGCCAGGCGTTGCCGCTTGGCAGCATCCAGCCGGCGCAGCCCGGGCAGCGCTGCCTCGGCGCGGCTCCAGGCGCCGGGCGAGAGCCTGTAAGCGCGGGCAACACGGCGGCGGCGCCAATTACGCAGCCATCCCACGTCCACGCCTCCCTTGGGATCTTGGGCTCGCCTGGGTCATAATCCACCACCGTTGCCACTGGAAAGCCGATCATGCCAGAAACCACCCCCTGCGGTCCGCGCAAGCACATCAACGTTAACGGCACCGAGTTCGTACTCCTGGGCACGGCGCACATCTCCCGGGCCAGTACCGAAGAGGTCGAGCGTGAAGTGGCCGGCGGCGCCTACGACGCGGTGGCCATCGAGCTCTGCGAGAGCCGCCTGCGCGCCTTCCGCGAGCCCGACCACCTGGAGCGGATGGATCTTTTCCAGACACTCCGTGAGGGGCGTGGTGGGCTGGTCATGGCCAGTCTGGCCCTGGGGGCGTATCAACAGCGCCTGGCCGAGCAGCTCGGCGTGGACCCCGGGGCAGAGATGAAGGCAGCCGCCGCTGGGGCCGAACGCCAGGGCGCCGATCTGGTGCTGGTGGACCGGGAGGTCGGCGTTACCATGCGGCGGCTCTATCGCAACGTGCCCTGGTGGCAACGCTTTGGCCTGATCGGCGGCCTGATCGGCAGCCTCGCCTCCTCCCAGCGAATCAGTAGCGAGGAAGTGGAGCGGCTCAAGCAGGGGGACCTGCTGGAGTCGACATTCCGCGAGTTGGCCCAGAGCAGCCGGGCCCTGTACCAGCCACTGATCGATGAGCGGGATCGCTATATGGCCGCGCGGTTGCTGGAGTCCGCGGCTGGGCGCTACAAGCGTGTCCTCGTCGTGCTCGGCGCCGGACACCTCGAGGGGGTGGCGCGGTACCTGGGGCAGGCCTGGGAGGATCCGGGGGTCGAGCGCGAGGCGCTGGATCGGATGCCGCCGCCGGCACGCTGGCCACGCTACTTGGCCTACTTGGTGGCCATCGTGATCATCTCCGGCTTCGTCATCGGATTTAGCCGCAGCCCGGAGCTGGGCTGGACTCTGGTTGCGACCTGGGTGCTGATCAATGGCGGCTTCTCGGCACTGGGAGCAGCCCTCGCCTACGGCCACCCGGTGACCGTGGCTGGCGCCTTCCTGGCCGCCCCCCTGACCTCGCTCAATCCGACCATCGGCGCCGGCTTCGTGGCTGCCGCCATCGAGCTGACCGTGCGGCGGCCTCGGGTCGGCGATTTCCGCGCCTTGCGTCAACATGTGGCCCACTGGCGCGGGTGGTGGACCAACCGGGTGGCCCGCACCCTGCTTGTATTCTTCTTTGCCTCACTGGGCTCGGCCATCGGCACCTATCTGGCCGGTGCACGCATCATCGAGCGGCTGATCGCCGCCTAGCGGTCCCGCGTTGCGTGGAAGCCCAGGTCCGGCCAGCGCTCCTGGGTCAGCTCGAGGTTGGCCCGGGTCGGGGCGAGATACGCCAGCGCCCCGGTGCCGTCCCAGGCCAGCGCGGACTCGTTGCGCTCCCGGAAGCGTTCGAGCATCTTGGGATCGTCGCCGGTCACCCAGCGTGCGGTGTAGACCTGGACGCCCTCGAAGGTGCACTCGACGCCATACTCCTTGCGCAGGCGGTACGCAGCCACGTCGAACTGCAGGGTGCCGACAGCACCGACGATCCAGTCACTGCCGAGTAGCGGGCGGAATAGCTGGGTTGCCCCCTCTTCACACAGTTGTTCAAGTCCTTTTTGTAAGGCCTTCATTCGCATCGGATCCCGAAGAACGACGCGACGGAAGAGCTCCGGTGCAAAGTCGGGGATCCCCGTAAAATGCAGCGGCTCGCCCTCGGTGAAGGCATCGCCGATGATGATGGTGCCGTGGTTGTGGATACCGATGATATCCCCGGGAGCCGCCGTCTCGGCATGGGAGCGGTCACTGGCCATGAAGGTGGTGGCGCGGGGGATCTTCATGCTCTTGCCGGTGCGTACCTGGTAGAGCTTCATGCCGGGCTCGAAACGACCTGAACAGACGCGCAGGAATGCAATGCGATCACGGTGCTGCGGGTCCATATTCGCCTGGATCTTGAAGACGAATCCGGTGAAACGCCCCTCGTCGGCGTGGACCTCGCGGCCGGCATCGCGGCTGCGCGGCGCCGGGGCATGCTCGACAAAGTCGTCCAGCAGCTCGCGGATGCCGAAGTCGTTAACCGCCGAACCGAAATAGACCGGCGTCAGGCGCCCGGCGAGGTAAGCCTCAGGATCGAAGGAATCGCTGGCCTCGCGGACCAGCTCGATCTGCTCGCGCCACTCGTCCACCTCTCCCGGGAAGAGCTCGTCAAGGCGCGGGTTGTCCAGCCCCTGGATGACCTCGCCATCGGCGAACAGCCGCACCTGGTCCAGGTTGAGGTGGTAGACACCGCGAAAGCCCCGGCCCATCCCCAGCGGCCAGGTCACCGGCGCGCAGCGGATGCGCAGGACCGACTCCGCCTCGTCGAGAACCTCGACCGGGTCACGGCCTTCGCGGTCGAGCTTGTTGATGAACGTCGTAATGGGCGTATCCCGCATCCGGCAGACGTCCATCAGCTGCACGGTGCGCTCCTCGACGCCCTTGGCGATATCGATGACCATCAGGGCCGAGTCGACCGCGGTCAGGGTGCGATAGGTGTCTTCGGAGAAGTCTCCGTGCCCCGGTGTGTCGAGCAGGTTCAGAATGCGCTCGCGATAGGGGAACTGCATGACCGAGGAGGTTACGGATATCCCCCGCTCCTGCTCCATCGCCATCCAGTCGGAGGTCGCGTGAAGCTTGGATTTGCGGCCCTTCACGGAGCCCGCCATCTGGATGGCGCCCCCGTAATAGAGCAATTTCTCGGTCAGTGTGGTCTTGCCGGCGTCGGGGTGCGAGATGATGGCGAAGGTGCGTCGCTTCGCTGCCTCGGTGGCCACGTCTTGCATCGGGTCTCCTGAACGGGGGTGAATCCGCGCATCATGAAACCGTACGATTCTACCCGAAGCCCGGCCGTTGCGTCGTCTCCTGAGGCTGGCACCGATGGCCGGGCGGGAACCTGAGCGGGCCTGGTGATGTCGCATCAGGCAGCGCGCCGGGACCGGACGGCAGACCGGCTGTGTCGCGGCGGCATGTACATTCGGTAATGGTGCAAGAGGAGTCCTCAGCATGAAGAACCAACAGTGGATCAAGCTCCCTGCCACGGCAGCTGCCCTGGCGCTGGTGTTCAGCGTGAGCGCCCAGGCCCAGCAGGATCCGGGCATGGGGCAGCAGGATCCCGGTATGCAGCAGCAGGATCCGGGGATGGGGCAACAGGACCCCGGCATGCAGCAGCAGGAGCCGGGTATGGAGCAACAGGACCCCGGCATGCAGCAGCAGGACCCGGGCATGGCCCAGCCGGAGCCTGACCAGGCCACCTTCAGCAGCGACCAGATCGAGCGCTTTGTTGACGCTTATCTGGACATCATCGACATCCAAGAGCAGTACACCTCCGAGATCGAAGGTACCGATGGCGCCGAGGACGCTCGTGAGCTGCAGGAGCAGGCCAACGATGAGATGGTGGCGGCGATCGAGGACAACGGCCTGAGCGTTCCCGAGTACTCTGAGATCGCCAATGCCATGGACATGGATCCGGAACTGCGCGACGAGGTCTCGTCCAAGATCCATGAGCGCGAAGGCGGCTGAACGCTCGGCCCCTAGCCGCGCGCCGAACCACCCCGGCCCCCACGCAGGGCCGGGTTTTTTTTGCCCGAGTGCGGCAGCGGGTGCGTGGCTAGTTCAGACGGGAGTGTGTACGATAGCGGCCGCACCGGCGCAAAACCGCCCTCTCTTTCGACGCTGAACTCTCCAAGAAGGTCGCATGGTCAAGCAACACAGCTACAACCGAGACGAACTCCTGCTCAGCGGTCATGGCCGGCTCTTCGGCCCGGGGAACCCCCAGCTCCCGAGCCCGAACATGCTCATGTTCGACCGCATCACCCGGATCAATGATGACGGCGGGACGTACGGCAAGGGTGAGGTGGTCGCTGAGCTGGACATCCATCCGGAACTCTGGTTTTTCCGCTGCCACTTCCCGGGCGATCCGGTGATGCCCGGCTGTCTGGGTCTCGATGCACTCTGGCAGATGGTCGGCTTCTACCTCGGCTGGATCGGAGGCAACGGGGCCGGTCGCGCGCTGGGTTGCGGCGAGGTGAAATTTACCGGACAGATACTCCCGGACAATCGGCTGGTTACGTACAATGTGGCGCTGAAGCGCGTGATCAACCGCCGGCTGGTCATGGGGATCGCCGATGGCAGCGTGTCTGTCGACGGCGAGACGATCTACGAAGCTACTGATCTGAAAGTCGGGCTCTTCCAGAACACCGGCGAGCTGAACGGGGCATAGGATCAGGCGCGGACGCCAGGAGTGACAGGAGGAATATCGTGCGTCGAGTGGTAATTACCGGTCTGGGCATCGTGTCGTGCATCGGCAACAGCCGCGATGAAGTCACGGCGTCTTTGCGGGCCGGCAGGTCCGGGATTCGTTACCAGCCCGAATACGAGGAGGTCGGCCTGCGCAGCCTCGTCGCCGGCAGCTGCGACATCGATCTCCAAGATCACATCCCCCGCAAATCCCTGCGTTTCATGGGCGATGCCGCCGCTTACAGCTACATCGCCATGGACCAGGCGATCGCCGATGCGGCCCTGGACTACGATTCCATCTCGAGCCCGCGTGTTGGCCTGATCGCCGGTTCAGGCGGCGCGTCGACAGCGAATATCGTCAGCGCCACCGAGACCTTGCGCAGCCGTGGGGTCCGGAAGATCGGCCCTTACGGCGTCACGCGCACCATGGGGAGCACCGTCTCGGCCTGCCTGGCGACACCGTTCCGGATCAAGGGCCTCAATTACTCCATCACTTCTGCCTGTGCGACCAGTGCTCACTGCATCGGGGCGGCCATGGAGCAGATTCAGTTGGGCAAACAGGACCTGATCTTCGCCGGGGGCGGTGAAGAGGAGCACTGGTCGCTGACCCAGTTATTCGACGGCATGGGCGCGTTGTCGACCAAGTACAACGACACCCCCGAGCAGGCATCCCGCCCTTACGATGCCAGCCGCGACGGCTTCGTGATTGCCGGCGGGGGCGGTATGGTCGTGGTCGAGTCGCTTGAGCATGCCCAGGCGCGTGGCGCTCCGATCCTCGCCGAGTTGGTTGGCTTCGGAGCGACCTCCGATGGTTACGACATGGTCGCCCCGTCCGGAGAGGGGGCGGCGCGCTGCATGCGCCAGGCCCTCGAAGACGTCGAAGGGCCGGTCGACTACATCAATACCCACGGCACCAGCACCCCGGCCGGCGATATCACCGAGCTCGAGGCCACGCGGGAGGTCTTCGGGGACAGCATGCCGCCGATGTCGTCGACTAAGTCGCTGACCGGCCACTCCTTGGGCGCCACCGGGGTCCAGGAAGTCATCTACTCGCTCCTGATGATGGAGCAAGGGTTTATCTCGCCCTCGATCAACATCGAGCAGCTCGACCCCGAGGCAGGTGACGTGCCCATCGTCACCGAGACGCGCGAGGGGGTTAAGCTGACTACCGTGCTCACCAACAGCTTCGGCTTCGGTGGTACGAACGCAACGCTGGCACTACGCCGTTTCGACGGCTGAACGGGGCGGTGCCGGCACCCCGGCGCCGCTGGCCTCCAAGCGATTAGGGCGTAAGGGTCTCTTATGGAACAACGGCTTGACTTCGATCGCGATTTGCTGCGCCGCTACGATGTAAGCGGACCGCGCTATACGTCGTACCCGACGGCGCCCCAATTCCATGAAGGGTTTGACGCCCAGGCTTACGCCGCGGCAGCCCGGGCCACCAACGAGGCGGATCACCCCAACCCCCTGTCGGTCTATGTGCACGTGCCGTTCTGCCGCAATGTTTGCTTCTATTGCGCGTGCAACAAGATCGTGACGGCGAATTACGGCCGTGCCCAGGAGTACCTGGAGCACGTGTTCAGGGAGATCGAGCTCCAGGCACAACTTTTCGGAGACCACCGACGCGTTGAGCAACTGCACCTGGGAGGCGGCACCCCCAACTACCTCACGGTCGACGATCTGGGCCGCCTGGTCGAGAAGCTGCGCGAGCAGTTCACCCTCGACGACACCGATCACCGGGAGTTCTCCATCGAGATCGACCCGCGCGACGTGCAGCTCGAGGATATCGGTCGCCTCGCCGAGCTCGGTTTCAACCGCATGAGCGTAGGCGTTCAGGACTTCAACGAGGACGTGCAGGCAGCGGTCAACCGCGTACAGAGCGCCGAACTCTGCCGTTCGATCATCGAGGAAGGCCGGCGACACGGGTTCCGCTCGACCAACGTCGATCTCATCTACGGCCTCCCCAAGCAAACGGTGGAATCCTTCGAGGAGACCCTGGACGAGGTCATTGAACTGCGCCCTGAGCGCTTGGCGATCTACAACTACGCCCACCTGCCGCACCTGTTCAAGATCCAGCGGCAGATCAACGAGGACGAGCTGCCCGGTCCCGAGGACAAGCTGACCATCTTTGGGCGCACCATCGAGAAACTCACCGAGGCCGGTTACGTCTTTATCGGCATGGATCACTTCGCCCTGCCCGATGACGAACTGGCCGTGGCGCAGAAGAAAGGCACCCTGCACCGTAACTTCCAGGGGTACTCCACACGTGCCGAGTGCGACCTGATCGCCCTGGGGTCCACTTCCATCGGCAAGATCGGCAACACCTACAGCCAGAACCTGCGGGATCCCGAGGAGTACCAGCAGCGCATCGCCAACGGCGACCTGGCGGTCTTCCGCGGCTACGAGCTGAACGAGGATGATCTGCTACGCCGGGAGGTGATCATCGAGGTCATGTGCCACTCCCGTCTCGATTACGCGGACATTGAGGCGCGGCACGGCATCAACTTCAACGAGTACTTCGCCGATGCCCTGGAACGGCTGCAGCCGCTGGTTGAAGACGGGCTGATGGAGATGGACGACCGCCACCTTCAGGTACTTCCAAGAGGGCGGTTAATGCTCCGCCACGTCGCCATGGCCTTCGATGCCTACCTGGAGCGCGAAGCCAATGAGGGCAAGCGCTATAGCCGCGTGCTGTAGGAGGCTCTGGCGAGGGGGCGTGGCCGCATCGGCCCTGGCCACGGCGGCAAGCGCCGTGGCCGGGCCGACCCTCCCCGATACGCAAGTTCTGGACCCCGGGCAAGTCGATGCACGCGGGACCCTGGGATTCAGCTATTTCGGCGCGGGCCAGGGCACGACCATGGATATCCTGCCCACGCTGCGCGCCGGTCTTCCGGGGCCTTTCGACGTCGCGATCACGGTTCCCTACCGGCACGACCTTGAAGAGGACGAGTACGCTCTGCGCAGCTCGTTCCGTACCGACCTCTCCTTCCGGATCCACGACGACGGGCGTCGCCGGGCGGTGCTGCGGGGCTACACCACCTTCGACCCGGCAGACTCCGGGGAGCGAGTTGGGAGCGGATCGCACAACTACGGGGTCAGTGCCGATTTCCGGGGCGAGGACTGGCTGGTCCCCGGAGCCTTCTACCTCCGCGGCGCTCTCGAGCGCCACGACCACCGCCAAGATCCCGGCAGCGGCGACCTCGACTATCGGCTGGCGAATCGGCTAACCGCCGAGGCCGGTGTGGGTCTGGATACCGACATCGATGCCGAGCCCTATCTCGGGATCCGCGGCACCCAGGGGCTGGGATCGACGACTCGGGATCAGCAGAGCCTGTCCTTCCGTCCGGGCATTCGGTTTCGCATCACGGGCAACTCCGAGCTCCAGTTCCTGGCTCAGTTCGATACCGTGCAGCGCAACGCTGAGCCCGAGCGGGCGATCTTCGCTACGTGGACGTACCGGCATCGCCCGCCGGATCGCGATCTGGATAGCCTCCGCGAGCGTATTGCCGCCAACGAGACAGCGATCGAGCGCCTGGATCGGCGGGTGGGGGATATTGAGCGCCGGCTGCTGACGCGTCCCGAGGTTCCCGAACCCGAGGCGACCGGAGGCGTTGTCGTGCTGAACCACTCCGGTATACCGGAACTGACAGCCCTGGTCGTCGATACCCTGGAGACCCTTGAGCTATCGGTTGCGGAAGCCCGTGAGGAGGACGACGTGGCCCGCCGGGACCGCACAAAGATCCTCTATCGGCCGGGGCATGCCGAACGGGCTCGGGAGATCGCCCGCGCCCTCCCGGGCAATCAGCTGATCGAGCAGCGGGAGGATCTGCCTGATCAGGCCGAAATCGCCGTGCTCGTCGGCTTCGACCTGGAGTAGCCCCCTTGCCCTCGGAGCACTGTATCGCTATCATGCGACGCGCTGGCTAGGTGGCAGAGTGGTGATGCAGCGGCCTGCAAAGCCGTGTACGTGGGTTCGATTCCCGCCCTAGCCTCCACCACCTTTCCCCATCGGCTATCGCCCCCTCCAAATGTCATGGCGAAGTCGATCCCCCGCCTGCCCAGGTGGCGGAACTGGTAGACGCAGGCGACTTAAAATCGCCAGGCTTATGCCGTGCCGGTTCGAGTCCGGCCCTGGGCACCATGCCGGGCGCCTTGCCGCGCCTACGCGGCCTACGCGGCCTCTACCCCGATCCCGCAACTCGATGGCTGTCGGCACCAAACGATGCCCCCTCGAAGGGCCGGCTCAAACCGGCGGCGGGGTGCCGGCGGCCGAAGGCGGCCTAGTCGCCCGCGCCCTGCCCGTCCCATCCACGTGTCAGTCTAGGACCTCCATCGCCGCTCGCATGTAGACGTAGGCGGAGTAGAGGGTCAGAAGTGCCGCCATCCAGACCAGAATGAATCCGATCTCGGGAATCGGTATCCCAAGGATGGGTTCGCGATAGAGCAGCATGAGGATGGCCGCCATCTGCGCGGCCGTCTTCAGCTTGCCCATCTGGTTCACCGCTACACTAGCCCGCTTGCCGATCTCCGCCATCCACTCGCGCAATGCCGAGACCGCGATTTCGCGACCAATGATCACCGCCGCCGGGATCGCCATCCAGAGTCCGGGGTAGACCGCCACGAGGGCAACCAGCGCTACGGCCACCATAAGCTTGTCCGCCACCGGGTCCAGGAACGCGCCAAAATCCGACGACTGGTTGAGTCGGCGGGCCAGGTACCCATCAAGCCAGTCGGTGATCGCCGCTAAGGCGAACACGGCCACGGTGAGCAGGTTGGTCCACGGCGGAGGCAGGAGGAAGCAGAGCCCGAAGACCGGGATCAGCACGATGCGGAACAGTGTGAGCGCGGTGGGCAGAGTCAGCGTCATGATGGTGTCCTAGCCGTGGAACGTGTCGTAGATCCGTTGAGCGAGCGAGCGGTTGATGCCGGGCACGCAGGCCAGGTCCTCGACGCCCGCCTGACGGATTCCCTGCATCCCCCCGAAGTGTTTCAGCAGGCTCTGGCGGCGTTTCGGCCCCAGTCCTGGGATCTCTTCCAGGATCGACTCCCGTCGTGCCTTGCCGCGGCGCTGGCGATGACCACTGACCGCAAAGCGGTGGGCTTCGTCACGCACTTGCTGCAACAGGTGAAGCGCCGGCGAATCCGCCGGCAACTCGAGTTCCCGCTCCCCGTCATCGAGCAGCAGGGTCTCCTCACCGGGGCGACGCTCCGGCCCCTTGGCGATCCCCATCAGGGCGACGCCGTCGATACCCAGTTGGTCGAGGACTTCCCGTGCCTGTGCAACTTGCCCCTTTCCTCCATCGATTAGCAAGAGGTCGGGCAGCGGTGCCTCGCCGCTCTGCACGCGCCGGTAGCGCCGCGTCAGCGCCTGGTGCATGGCCGCATAGTCGTCGCCGGCCGTTACATCGCGGATGTTGAAGCGACGATAGTCGCTCTTGACCGGCCCCTCCTGATTGAAGACCACGCAGGAGGCCACGGTTGCCTCGCCGCCGGTGTGGGAGATGTCGAAGCACTCGATCCGCTCCGGCGGCATGTCGCTGTCGATGATCTCGGCAAGCGCGCTGTAGCGCTTGCGTTGGCTGGACGTGGAGGCACTGCGTGCCGACAGGGCGTAGCGGGCATTCTCCTCGGCCATCTCGACCCAGCGGCGACGGTCGCCGCGCACACGATGGCGGATCGCCACCGCGCCGCCAGAGGGGGTGCGCAGGGTCTCTTCGAGCAGGCGTTGCTCGCGGACCGGGCGATTGATCACGACCTCTGGGGGGGCGGCACGGCCGATGTAGTGCTGAGCCAGAAAGCTTGCCAGGATATCGGTCTCGCGACTGCCTCCCGGCACGTTGGGGAAGTACGACTGGTTGCCCAGGCTGTTGCCGCCGCGAATGAAAAAAACCTGAACGCAGGCCGTATCCCCCTCTGCCACGCAGGCAACCACATCCATGTCGTCGTCCCGGTCCTGCGCGACGTACTGCCGCTGCTGGATGTGCCGGAGATTGGCAATGCGGTCACGCAGGCGCGCCGCCTGCTCGAACGCCAGGTTCTCCGCGGCCTCCTCCATGCGCTCGACCAGCTCGGCAATGACCTCGCCGGAGCGCCCTTCCAGGAAGAGCTCCACGTCCCGCACCTCGCGGCGATAGTCTTCCTCGCTGATGTACCCGACACAGGGCGCCGTGCAGCGTCGGATCTGGTATTGCAGGCAGGGGCGCGAGCGGTTCCGGAAGAACGTGTCCCGGCACTGCCGTATGGGGAAGACCTTCTGCAGATGACCGAGCGTCTCGCGCACGGCCGTGGAGTTCGGGTAAGGCCCGAAGAATCGGCCCGCCCCCTTCCGGCCGCCCCGGTGGTAGCCTAGCCGCGGAAACTGTTGATGACTGGAGAGGTAGATATACGGGTACGACTTGTCGTCCCGCAGCAGGACGTTATAGCGCGGCCGGTGCTCTTTGATCAGGTTGTTCTCCAGGATCAGCGCCTCGGCCTCGGTGTGCGTCACCGTGATCTGGATATCGGCAATGAGCTGGACGAGCCGCTCCGTCTTGGGCGTCTTGCGGGACGGCGTAAAGTAGCTGGAGACGCGCCGACGCAGATTGCGGGCCTTACCGACGTAAATGATGGTGCCTTCGGCGCTGAGCATGCGGTAAACGCCCGGCCGCTCCGGCATGCTGCGGACCCGCTCGCGCAACGCCTCACGCCCGGAGATCTGCTCTGCCGAACCCTTGCTCATCCCGTTCCATGCCCTGCCCTGCTGTTGAGCCGGTCTGACCGCCTGCCGTCGCCCCCCGGAAACCCGGTTCTGGAGAGTCCGGGTGTTGTACCCGCTCCTTCAGCCACTGTCCACCGGAGCGGAACACAGTCGGAGTCATGGCGGCCGCGCCGGCACCAGGCGCGCGGGCAACAGCCGCGGCCCGTGACACCCCCGACCGCCACCCGCAGGCGAGGAAACGCTCAGGACTCGGGGGGCTTGGATTCAAGCAGACCGTAGTCGAGGGCAACCCGCGTCAACTGGGCATCGTTACGCACGCCCAGCCGTTCGTAGAGACGACCGCGGTAGGTGCTCACGGTCTTGGGGCTCAGGCACAGCTCCTTGGCGATGCTGGTCCCCCGCTGTCCGTTGAGGATGCGCATCAGCACCTCGAACTCGCGGGAAGTCAGACCATCGAACGGGCTCTCGCCGGTGCCGTCCAGGCTGACCAGGGCCACGTGCCGGGCGACCTCCGAACAGATATAACGGCGTCCGAGGTAGACCGAGCGGATAGCCTCGATCAACTCTTCCCGGTCCGCCCCCTTGTGCACATATCCCCTGGCGCCCGCCCGCAGCGCGTGGGCCGGATAGGGCCCCGAGTCATAAATGGTGACCGCGATCACGCCGACCTTCGGGTGGCTACGGGACAAGCGCCGTGTGGCCTCGATCCCCCCCATGCCTGGCATCTGAAGATCCATGAGAACCACATCGGGCTCATGCTCGCGCACTGCAGACAGGGCCTGCTCGCCGTTCTGTACCTGCTCAACGATCTGGAGGTCCGGGATATCCCGGAGCATTCCCTCGATGGCCTGCCGGACCAGGCGGTGATCGTCTGCCAGAACAATGCGAATCATCCACCCACCTCGAAACCGCTCGGGATACTCGGCTATTCTGTAGAGCGTGTTACATTCGGGCAACCCAAACTGATCAGGCCGTCACCTGCATGGACCCTACCCTACATCCCCGGCTTCAGCGATTGTATCCTTTGGAATCAACAGGTTCCGTCGACCTCGAAGGCCTCTACCTCGACACCCCTCTCCCGGAGGGGAGCGGCAATACGCCATGGGTCTACGCCAACTTTGTCACCAGCCTGGACGGGCGCATCAGCCTTGATGTCGGCCCCGGTTGCCGCGTGCCAGATACGGTGGCTAATGCCCGTGACTGGCGACTCTTCCAGGAGCTCGCCGCGCGAGCGGACTGCCTGATCACCAGCGGGCGTTACCTGCGGGAACTCGAGGGGGGCTTTGCCCAGGATATCCTTCCGGTGGGCCCGGCATTCAACGACCTGCAGCAGTGGCGGCGGGATCACGGGATGCAGCTGCAACCGGATGTGGCGGTTGTTTCCGGTTCAGCGGATTTTCGGATCCCGTCCCTGCTGCGCGAGCAGGGGCGACGGATCTGGCTGTTCGTCCCGGAAGATACAGCAGCGGAACGGCTGCAGTGTCATCGTGAGGTGGGAGCCGAGGTGGCGGCCCGGTTCCCCGGCGGGCGAGTGACGGGTCAGCAGGTGCGCGAGACGCTCGGCGCACTTGGGTATGCCCGGGTGTATTCGGTCGCCGGTCCTCAAGTAGCACATACTCTGGTCTCGGACGGGAGCCTCGATACACTCTTCAAAACCGTCCGCCACCGGATCATCGGCGGCAAGCCAGGTGCGTTCGAGACCATCATCGAAGGTGCAGGCCTTGAGCGCCCGGCCGACTTCCTGTTGCGCTGGATCTACCTCGACCCCGGTACCGCCCCGGGCGAGGAACAGCAACTGATGCGCCTGGACCGGGTCCGGGGGTAGACCGATCCAGGCGCCGGGCATCCCGGCCGGGCGGTTACTGTCCCTGGCCCGGGATGCCGCCGCGTGCCAGCTCCCGAGGGTCCAGCAGGCGCTGCAACTCTGCCTCCGAGAGGTCGGTCATCTCGCGGGCCACCTCGATCACCGGCCGCCCCTCCCGATACGCCTGCTTGGCGATCTCGGCGCCCTTCTCGTAACCGATCACGGCGTTCAGGGCCGTCACAAGAATCGGGTTGCGGTCCAGAGCGGCGCGCAGGTTGTCCTCGTTAACGGTAAACCCGGCAATGGCGTCCTGCCCGAGGACCGTCGACGCGTTGGCGAGAAGATCGATGCTCTGCAGCACGTTGTAGCCGATCAAGGGCAGCATGACATTAAGCTGGAAGTTCCCGGACTGGCCCGCCACCGAGACGGTGGTGTCGTTACCCATGACCTGTGCCGCGACCATAGCCACCGACTCCGGGATGACCGGATTGACCTTGCCGGGCATGATGCTCGATCCGGGCTGCAGGGCCGGGAGGCTGATTTCGCCCAACCCCGCCAACGGGCCGCTGTTCATCCAGCGCAGGTCATTGGCGATCTTCATCAAAGAGACCGCCACGGTGCGCAATTGTCCGGATAGCTCCACCGCGGCATCCTGGCTCGACAGGGCCTCGAAGCGGTTCGGCGCCGGGGCGAAGGGTACGCCGCTGGCTTCGGCAAGCCGCCGACAGACCTGCTCACCCAGCTCTGCCGGGGCGTTGATGCCGGTGCCCACGGCGGTGCCCCCCTGGGCCAGGGCGTGCAGCCTTGGCAGGCCAGCCTCGATGCGGCTGACCCCGTTGCGGATCTGCGCGGCCCAGCCCGAGAGCTCCTGCCCCAGGGTCACCGGCATGGCATCCATCAGGTGAGTCCGACCGGTGGTGGTGACATCCTCAAGCTCGGTGGCGCGCTGCTCGATGGTGTCCGCCAGTCGGCGCAGTGCCGGCAGCAGCCGATCGTGAACCTCGAGGGCGGCGCTGACGTGGATTGCCGTCGGGATGACGTCGTTGGAACTCTGCCCCATGTTGACGTGATCGTTGGGGTGGACGGGGCAGCCCGCCCGGTCACTGGCCAGCCGGGCGATGACCTCGTTGGCGTTCATGTTGCTCGAGGTGCCCGAGCCGGTCTGGAAGACGTCGATGGGGAAATGGTCGTCGTACTCGCCCCTTGCGACGGCCTCGGCCGCCTCCGCAATGGCTTCGGCGACGGTCGGATCGAGGCCGGAGAGGTCGCGGTTGGCTCGCGCGCAGGCCGCCTTGATCAGCCCCAGCGCCTGGATGAAGGGCCGCGGCATGGGCTGCCCGCTGATCGGGAAGTTCTGCACCGCACGCTGCGTCTGCGCGCCGTACAGGGCGTCCGACGGGACCTGGAGTTCACCCATGCTGTCGCGTTCGATCCGGTAACCGTCTTGAGTCATAGATTGGCTCTCTCTCCTGCTCAATAGCGAGGGGCGATCAGGCCCACAAAAAGGCGAACAGGCATTGTAGAATACGCGGCCGGAATTGGCAGCGGAGACCCTTACCCGTGGAGCTGGATACCCTGACCGCACTCGCGCCGATCGATGGGCGCTACGCCGACAAGACCGACAGCCTGCGGCCGTTGCTCAGCGAGTACGGCTTGATTCGTCACCGAGTGGTGGTCGAGGTCCGCTGGCTGCAGGCCCTGGCTAACGAGCCGGGAATCGCCGAAGTCCCGCCGCTGTCGGCCGATGCCACCACCTTCCTGGAGGAGCTGCTAGCCGGTTTCGACACCGAGCAGGCGCGGCGAATCAAGGCGATCGAGGCGACCACCAACCACGACGTCAAGGCCGTCGAGTACTATCTCAAGGAGCGGCTCACCGCGCACGAAGAGCTCGCGCAGCGCGCCGAGTTTGTGCACTTCGCCTGCACCTCCGAGGACATCAACAACTTGGCCTGGGCGTGCATGCTCCGTGGTGCCCGCGACGAGGTCCTGCTGCCGGCGCTGGACGCCACCATCGAGCAGCTGCGCGAGCTCGCCCATACCCAGGCTGAGCAGCCCATGCTCTCGCGCACGCACGGTCAGACGGCCTCGCCCACAACGCTGGGCAAGGAGATCGCCAACGTGGTGCATCGGCTGCGCGAGCAGCGGCAGCGCTTGGCGGATGTCCAGCCGCTGGGCAAGATCAACGGCGCCGTGGGCAACTTCAACGCCCACCTGATCGCGTACCCGGAGGTGGACTGGCCTGCCCTGGGGCAGCGCTACGTCGAGGGTCTGGGGCTGGGGTGGAACCCTTATACCACGCAGATCGAGCCCCACGACTGGATCGCCGAGTTGTTCGATGCCATCAGCCGGGTCAATACCGTATTGCTGGATCTCAGCCGCGACGTGTGGGGGTATATCTCGCTCGGCTACTTCGGACAGCGGGTCGTTGCCGGCGAGGTCGGCTCCTCGACCATGCCCCACAAGGTCAATCCGATCGATTTCGAGAATGCCGAAGGGAACCTGGGGGTCTCGTCAGCGCTGCTTGAGCACCTGGCTCGCAAACTGCCCGTATCCCGTTGGCAGCGGGATCTGAGTGACTCCACGGCCCTGCGCACGGTGAGCCTGGGCATCGCCCACACACTCATTGCCCTGAAGTCCCTTGAGAAAGGTATCGGCAAGCTGGAGGCCAACCCCCACCGCCTCGACGACGACCTAGAGGCTGCCTGGGAGGTATTGGCCGAGGCGATCCAGACGGTGATGCGCCGCTACGGGGCCGAGGAACCGTATGAGCAGCTCAAGAAACTCACGCGTGGTCGCCGGATCGATGAGCACGCGGTCCGCACATTCATCGAGGGGCTCGACCTACCGGAGGAAGCCAAGGATCAGCTGCGCGGGCTAACCCCGCGAACCTACCTGGGCAATGCCGCGGCCCAGGCCCGCGCAGTGTAGCCGCTCGCCGCCTCTGCGCCGGGTGCGCCGGGCCCTTGCGGCCCGGCCCCGGGTGGGCCCGGTGACGTTGCTGCTCCGGGCGCTAGTCGGGATCCTCAGCGGACCAGAGATGGTCCGACCAGGCCCCCTCGGTCCACTCCTCGCGCAGACGACGGCGGTTGAGAGCCAGCCACTGTAGCGCAATCACCGGCATGGCGGCCCGATAATGGCCCTCTGCCACCTGTCCGATGGCCTCGTCGGCCGGGAGCACATGGGTCCAGATATCCTCGTGCTCCTCGTCGAGCCCGTGGACACCGCCGGCTTCACTGGTATCGCAGCGGGCACAGTAAAGCACGACCCGCTCCGTGCTGCCGCCGGGGCTGGGCAGGTAGTCCGCAATCGGGCGCAGGTCCTCAATGACCACGTTGGCCTCTTCCCGCGCCTCGCGGATGGCCACTGTGCGCGGATCTTCCCCAGGTTCCGCGATGCCGGCGATGGTCTCGGTGATCCAGGCGCCGCGATTGTCGTCGATGGCCCCGACCCGGAACTGCTCGACCAGGATGACCTCGTCGCGCTCGGGATCATAAGGCAGGACGCCAACGGCCAAGCCACGGACCAGACACTCCCGCGTCAACTCGGGCGTCATGCCGCCCTCAAACCTGGCGTGACGCAGACGGATCCGGTCCAAACGGAGGAACCCCTCATGGCAGGGGTCACGACCGAGGATCTCGAAACGGTGGGCCATTCCTTTACTCCCTCGATTCAGTCACGGTCGAAAACCGCGAAGCTCTCGACATGGGCGGTGTGCGGGAACATGTCCATAATACCCGCCGCCTTCAGCCGGAAGCCGTGCTCGGCGACAAGGATCCCGGCATCGCGGGCCAACGTTGCGGGGCCACAGGAGCAATAGACCACCCGGCTAGCGCCTGTGCCGGCAACCGCGGGAAGAACCTCCTGGGCACCAGAGCGTGGCGGGTCCAGCAGGACGGCGTCATAGTGTCCCGCCGCCTGTCGGGTGCCCTCCTCGCTGGCGAGATCGGCCACGGCGAAGGAGGCGTCCAGCCCGTTGGTGGCCGCATTCTCCTCGGCGCGGCGGACCAGTCCCGCCTCGCCCTCGATGCCGGTCACCGCGGCCCCTTCTCGCGCCAACGGCAGCGTGAAGTTGCCCACCCCGCAGAACAGGTCGAGGATGCGTCTGCCCGGCCGCGGCTGCAGCCATTCCAGAGCCTGCTCGACCATGGCCACGTTGATGGGGGCATTGACCTGCGTGAAGTCCGTGGGTAAGAACGCCACTTCGACATCGTAGGGCGGCAGGGCGTAGCTTAGGTCCAGCGCCGACTGCGGCGCCACCGGCGTCACCGTGGATTCATCCCCCGGCTGACGGAGGATGGCCAGGCCGGTGGCTGCGGCAAACTCACTCAGCCGATCCAGATCGCTGTCTGTGAGCGGCGCCAGGTGGCGCAGCACCAGCGCCGCGCGCGCGTCCCCGCAGGCTACCTCGATCTGGGGAATGCGGTCCGGGATCGACAGGGAGCCGACCAGACTGGCCAGGTCCTGCATGCGCTCACCCACCCGCGGGTCGAGCACCGGACAACTGTCCACCGGCGCCACGAGCGGGCTGTGCTTCTCGCGGAAGCCGACTAGCACCCCACCTTTCTTAGGCACGTGCTTGACGGCTAGCCTCGCCTTGCGCCGGTACCCCCAGACCGGCCCGGTCAGCGGTGCCAGACGCTGCTCCGGTTCGACACCACCGATGCGCTGTAGCTGCTCGAGCAGGACCCGTTCCTTGTGGGCGATCTGCGCCTCCGGGGGAAGATGCTGCAGCGCGCACCCGCCGCAGGTGCCGAAATGGTCACAATGCGGTGCGATCCGCTCGGCCGCCGGCTCGAGAATCTCGATCGCCGTCGCCTCGGCCCGTTGACGGCGCAGCTTGGTATACCGGTAGCGAACCCGCTCGCCCGGCAGGGCGAAATCGACGAAAACCGGCCGCCCCTGGGCATCGTGGGTGATCCCGCGCCCCTCGTGGGCCATGCCCTCGATACGGGCCTCCACCGGCTCGCGGGACATACGCCGTTTACGCCCCACGCCAGGCCTCCAGGAAGCTGCTCAGGTGGGGACGATCGGTGGCTTCCAACGCCGCAGCCACCCGGTCGGTCTCGCGCTGGTAGTCTTCGCGGTCCAGGGCGCCGCGGAAGTACTGGAAGCGCAGGTATAGCAAATAGGTATTGAGCACGTCGGTCTCGCAGTAGTTGCGCACCGCCTCGATCTCGCCCCGGGCGACGGCATCGGCTACCGCGCCGCCGGTCATGCCCATCTTGCCGGGCAGACCGCAGAGCGTGGCCACCTCGTCCAGCGGTGCGGCACCCCGCATCTGGAACGAGGAGAGGACGTCC
Organism: Halorhodospira sp. 9628; assembly: GCF_022228075.1. Lineage (NCBI taxonomy): Bacteria > Pseudomonadati > Pseudomonadota > Gammaproteobacteria > Chromatiales > Ectothiorhodospiraceae > Halorhodospira > Halorhodospira sp. 9628. The sequence continues at coordinate 68,017 of NZ_JAJNRF010000003.1, read as the reverse complement.
ATCAGATCGAGGTGGCGATCATGATAGCGGTTGAGGTAGTTGTTGAAACGGAAGGCTCGATCGTTGTCGCCCGTCTCCCAGTAACGCGGCGCACTGACCCCATTGATCAGAGCGCGATGGTGCAGCACGGGGATATCGAAGCCATTGCCGTTCCAGGAGACCAGATTGGGCACATAGCGATCGAGTCCCTCGAAGAAGCGTTCGAGGAGTATCTGCTCGCCATCCTCCGGGGTGCCCAGTGACCAGACGCGAAAACGGCCCTCGACCAGACCGGCCAGCGAAATGGCCACCACCCGGTGCAGGTGCAGTCGCGGGAACTCGTTTCCAGTCTCCTGGCGGCGTCGCGCCGCCATGGCCCGGGAGACATCCGTGTCCTCGAGGCCGTCCAGACCGTAGACGACCCGGCCGCCGGCCAGGTCGGGAACGGTCTCGATATCAAAGGCGAGCACGTTCATCGTTTCTCTCCCTGTCGATCAGCCGGTTACGAGGACCACGAAGGCAACGGCGTACTCCCGCTCGTCGCTGAGGCTCAGGGCTGCCTCATTCACCCGCAGGGCTGCGGCCCGCTCGGCGGCGGCGCCGTGGAAGCGCAGCGAGGGCTTGCCCCGGGCATCGTGGACCACCTCAAGATCGCGCAGCGTCACCCCATCGCTCAGCCCGGTGCCCAGGGCCTTGGAGGCAGCCTCCTTGGCAGCGAATCGGCGCGCCAGGAACGCCGCGGTACCGCCGGACTCTTGGAAGCCTTGCAGTTCGCCCGGCGCCAGAACACGCCGGGCGAGTCGCTCACCGTGGCGCTCCAGTGCACGCTCCAGTCGCACCACGGCCACAATGTCCGTACCAATGCCGGCAATCATGCCGCCGCCGACCGCATGAGCCGCTTCATCTCCGCCACGGCCGGCGCCAGCCCCTCGAAGACCGCGCGGGCGACAATGGCATGGCCGATGTTCAGTTCGGCCATGGCCGGGAGTGCCGCTACCGGCTCCACGTTATGGTAGTGCAGACCATGCCCGGCATTGACCTGCAGTCCGGCATCACGGGCCCGTAACGCCGCCGTCCGCAGGCGCTCGAGTTCGCGGCCCTGCGTAGCGGCATCCGGGGCATCGGCGTAAGCACCGGTGTGGAGTTCGATCACCGGGGCCCCGGCGGTCGCCGCGGCATCGATCTGGGCCGGATCGGGGTCGATGAACAGCGACACCCGGATGCCGGCCTCGCCCAGGCTGCGGCAAGCCTGCTCCAGGCGCTGCACATCCCCGGCAACGTCGAGGCCACCCTCGGTGGTCAACTCGGCGCGCCGTTCCGGCACCAGGCAGCAATCCGCCGGACCCAGCCGCGAGGCGATCCCGATCATCTCGTCGGTAACCGCCATTTCCAGGTTGACCCGGGTCTGCGTATGCCGCTGCAGCTCCTCCACGTCACGGTCCTGAATGTGCCGGCGATCCTCGCGCAGGTGGACCGTGATCGCATCCGCCCCTCCGCGCTCGGCCTCCGCCGCGGCGTGAAGGATGTCAGGGTAGCGTGTGCCGCGCGCCTGACGCAGCGTAGCCACATGATCGATATTGACACCGAGTTGAATTTGCCCCGTGGACATAGGTCTCCCAGAAAGCCGTCCCATCAACCGCGCAGCGATCGGAACATCTCGCGACTGCGCAACCGGCGCCCACCCAGATGTCGATGGAGCACCGCCCGCATCAGCCGCCGCGCCTCGCTGCGCACCGGTTCTTGCGACAAACCCTGCCCCTCCGTGGCTGCCAGTGCCAGCAGTGTAGCCCCCCGGACCTCCACGCCGCCCTCGCCCGTGCCCGCAGGCTCAGCGCCCCGCTCCGGGGTGTAGCGGTAGGCGGACTGCGGCACAACCGGCCGGCCGAGGACGTCCGTTTCCAGCTCCATGCCGTAGCCGCTCTCCTCCAGGAGCGCGAGCTCGAAGCGCCGCAGTGCGGGCTCCGCATCATCCCCAGCCAGACAATCGACGGCGATAGCGTAACGCTCCCAGGTCAGCGGGTGCGGGTCCTCCCGCCGGGTCAACGCCAGCAGGAGCTCAGCCATGTAAAACCCACACGCCAGCGCCCCACCACGCAACGCATAGCCGCGTCCGGCTTGCTCGACTTCGGTCAGGGTCTTGAGGTCGCCGCGGCCTTTCCAGACGACCTGAAGCGGGATAAAAGGCTCAAGCTGCCCGCTCCACCCCCGTCGCCGCACCCCGTTGGCAACTGCACCGATACGCCCGTGCTCGCGGCTGAACAGTTCGACCAGGGTGCTGCTCTCGCGGAAGGCTCGCCGATGAAGCACCCAGGCCGGCTGCCCCTGCGCGGTATCCATTCAATCCGTGTAACCGAGCTCGTCGAGCGCCCGCCGATCGTTCGTCCACTGCTCCTTGACCTTGGTCCAGAGCTCCAGGTGGACCCGTTCGCCGAGCATATTCTCCATCTGCAACCGGGCGCTGCGACCGATTTTCTTGAGTCGTTCGCCCCCGCGTCCGATCACGATGGGTTTCTGCCCCTCGGTCTCGACCCAGATGACCGCCGATAGCCGGGTCATACCCTCCTCGCGATGGAGCTGCTCGATCTGCACCGTGGTGGTGTAGGGAAGTTCGTCGCCGAGATTGAGCATGAGCTGTTCGCGGACTAACTCACCGAGGCGAAAGCCGAGGTCCCGGTCGGTGATCTGGTCGGCCGGGAACAGGGGTGGCCCCGCCGGAAGCTGCTGGATGATCTCCTGCTCGAGGGCATCGAGATTCTCTTTCCGGGTAGCCGATACCGGCACCAGCGCCGCGAATTCCCGTTGCGCGGCCAACCACTCCAGATGTGGTAAAAGCAGCCGTTTGTCCTGGACCCGGTCAACCTGATTCACCGCCGCAATGACAGGGGCGTCGACCTCGGTGAGGCGTTCCAGGACCCTCTGGTCGTCATCCTTCCACTCTGTTCCGCGGACGACGAAGACGACCACATCGATATCTTCCAGCGCGCTGTGGGCGGCCCGGTTGAGCTGGCGATTCAGGGCACGCTTGGCGGATTGGTGCATGCCCGGCGTATCGACCAGCACCGTCTGGGATCCGGGGCGATTGAGAACGCCCAGGATACGGTGCCGAGTGGTCTGTGGCTTGCGCGTGACGATGCTCACCTTCTCGCCGAGCAAGGCGTTGAGCAGCGTCGATTTACCGACATTGGGCCGACCGACCAGTGCGCACAGCCCGCTGTGCTCGAGCGTCGCAATCGCCTCGGTTGATCCATTACTCATGGCCGGAGCCTCCTCCTTCCGCCGACTCGGCGCCGATCTCGACGAGCATCGCCTCGGCGGCGCGCTGCTCGGCCTGCCTGCGGCTGCCGGCCTCACCGACCGTTTTCTGCTCGCTGTCGCTGAGTCGGCACTCGACCTGAAAGCGCTGATGGTGGGCTCGTCCGCGGACATCCAGCACCTGGTAGCCGGGCAGGGGACGGCGCGTCGACTGCAGAACCTCCTGCAGGCGAGTCTTGGGGTCCTTGAGCACCGCCTGCTCCGGCAAGCTCTCCAGTCGCGGACGATACAAGCCGATGATGACTTGCGACGCGGTCTCGAAGCCCGCGTCCAGGTAGACCGCGCCGAACACCGCCTCCAGGGCATCGGCCAGGATGGAGTCACGCCGGTGGCCGCCGCTCTTGAGTTCGCCGCCGCCCAGGCGAAGATGGTCACCCAGTTCTATGTCCCGCGCGATGGCCGCTAGGCTGGAGCGATTGACCAGGCTCGCGCGCAACCGCGACAGCGTACCCTCGCTATCGCCCGGGCGCCGGTGGAATACCTCGTGGGCGATGACGAAGTTCAGCACCGAGTCGCCCAGGAATTCCAGGCGTTCATTGTGGCGGCCGCCGGCACTGCGGTGCGTGACCGCCTCCTGGAGGCGGTCAAGTTCCCGGAACCGGTGATCGAGCCGCTGTTGCAGGCGTTCGAGATCGGACATGGGTTATTCGATCCGCTGGCCAATGCGATCCCAGGCGATCCCGCCCTCCTCGCTGTCCCAACTCATCCAGATCAGGAACGCGCGCCCGGCCAGGTAGTCGTCCGACACCGGGCCCCACATCCGGCTGTCGGCACTGCGATCCCGGTTATCCCCGACAGTGAAGTACTTACCCTCGGGGACCGTGTACGTGAAATCCGCCGACTGGGAAGCCGGATGGTGGAGGATGGTGTATTCGCGACCGGAGACCCGCTCCGTGCGCAGGACCGAGGGTTGGTCCGGGTCAGCGCCTGGGCCGGCGTAGCGCTCCTGCCCTTCCTGCTCCAGGCGCTCACCGTTAACGTAGAACGTCCGATCCTGATACCGAATCTCGTCCCCAGGCAGGCCGATGACTCGCTTGATGTAGTCCTGGCCCGGGTCAACGGGATAGCGGAACACGGCCACCTCGCCCCGCTCCGGCTCGCCATCCCCGAACAGGCGGCTGCGCAGGACGGGCAGACGGATGCCGTAGGAGGCCTTATTGACCAGGATGAAATCGCCGGCCTGCAGCGTGGGGAGCATCGAACCGGAGGGGATGCGGAACGGCTCGGCCACGAACGAGCGAACCAGCAACACGATCAGGATGATCGGAAAAAGCGAGCGCGGCAGATCGATATACCACGGGTCGCGGTCACGATCGATATTCTCGCGGTGACGCAGCCACCGATCCCAGCCCCACACCAGGCCGGTGAGCAGGGTCAGCACAACAAGGAGGATTTCAAAGTTCATGGGCGCCCACTAATCCTTTGAGTCATCGACCCGCAGCACGGCAAGGAAGGCATCCTGCGGGATCTCCACCTTGCCGACCTGCTTCATGCGCTTCTTGCCCTCCTTCTGTTTCTCGAGGAGCTTGCGCTTGCGGCTCGCATCCCCGCCGTAGCACTTGGCGGTGACGTTCTTGCGCATCGCCTTGACGGTGCTGCGTGCAATGATCTGCCCGCCAATGGCCGCCTGTATGGCCACCTCGAACATCTGCCTCGGGATGATCTCCTTGAGCCGCTCCACCAGGGCCCGGCCGCGGTGGTAGGAGTGATCCCGGTGGACGATATTCGACAGCGCATCCACGCGGTCGCCGTTGATCAGGACATCGAGCTTGACCAGATCGTCGGCCTGAAAACGCTTGAGTTCGTAATCGAAGGAAGCGAAACCACGCGTCGCCGACTTGAGGCGGTCGAAGAAATCGAGGACCACCTCGCTGAGCGGCATCTCGTAGACTAGCGAGATCTGCTGGCCAACGTACTGCATCTCTTTCTGGACGCCCCGCTTCTCCTCGCAGAGGGCGAGGACGTTGCCGACGTACTCCTGGGGCACCAGGATGCTTGCCTCGATGATCGGCTCCTGGATCTCCTCGATCTCCGCGTTCGGCGGCAGATTCGCCGGGTTGTCGATCTCCAGCTCCTGCCCGTCGCGGGTGATCACGTGGTGGACCACGGTCGGTGCGGTCGTGACCAGGTCCAGATCGTACTCCCGCTCGAGCCTCTCCTGGATGATCTCCATGTGGAGCATGCCAAGGAACCCCACGCGGAAACCGAAGCCCAGTGCCTGGGAGTTTTCGGGCTCGTAGTTCAATGCGGCGTCGTTGAGCCGTAGCTTGCCAAGGGCGGTGCGCAGCGCCTCGAAGTCGTCGGAGCTGGTGGGGAAGAGACCGGCGAATACACGCGGCTGGACCTGCTTGAAACCGGGCACCGGCGTTGCGGCTGGCTCCTGAGCGCGCGTGAGGGTGGCACCAACCGGCGCACCGTCGATGTCCTTGATGCCTGCGACCACATAGCCGACCTGCCCGGTACCGAGCCGGTCCTGCGGGGTGCGTTTAGGGGTGAAGATGCCCAGATCATCCACCTGAAATTCGCGGTCCGTGGCCATCACGCGGATCCGGTCCCCCTTGCGCAGTTCGCCGTCGAAGATCCGGGCCAGGCACACCACGCCGAGGTAGTTATCGAACCAGGAGTCCATGATTAAGGCCTTGAGCGGCGCGTCGGCCTGCCCCTTCGGCGGCGGCACCCGTTGGACCAGGGCCTCGAGCAGATCCTCGACCCCCTCACCGGTCTTGGCGCTGACCATCAGCGCCTCGGCCCCGTCCAGCCCAATGATTTCCTCGATCTGCTCGAGCACCTCCTCAGGCTCCGCCGACGGCAGGTCGATCTTGTTGAGCACCGGGATGATCTCCAGGTCCTGCTCGAGGGCCGTATAGCAGTTGGCGACGCTCTGGGCCTCGACCCCCTGGGAGGCATCGACCACCAGCAGTGCTCCCTCGCACGCGGCCAGCGAACGAGATACCTCGTAGGAGAAGTCCACGTGGCCCGGGGTATCGATGAAGTTCAGCTCGTAGACCTGCCCGTCCCGCGCGTGGTACTTCAGCGACACGCTCTGCGCCTTGATAGTGATGCCTCGTTCGCGCTCAAGGTCCATGGAATCCAGGACCTGGTCGCGGCTCTCGCGCTCGCTCAGCGTCCCGGCGACCTGAATGAATCGATCCGAGAGCGTGCTCTTGCCGTGATCGATGTGGGCGATGATCGAGAAGTTGCGGATATTCTCCATGCGTTGCTCGGTCCTGCCTTGTCGCCGGTTCCAACCAAAAAGAAAAGCGCCACCCGCGTGCGGGCGGCGCCCACATTCTACTCGTTTCGAGGCCTCAGGGCATTTGTAATGCCAGAAAACTCGGGTGTCCGTCACGGATCACCAGCACCGGCACGGTACTGCCGGGCTCCACGGCAGCCACGCCGTCGCTGAGGTCCTCCGCCGTGTGCACAGGCTCCCGATCGAAACTGACCAGCACGTCGCCCACCCGCAGCCCGGCCTCGGCGGCCGGCCCCTCTTCGACGCCGGTGATGAGCACTCCGCCCTCATCCTCCAGTTCCAACTCCTGCCGGGTGGCATCGTCCACGGGCTCCACCCGCAGCCCCAGGTCGGCACCGCCCTTGCGGTCCGCAGGGTCCTGCTTCCCGGGCGAGGCGGCGAGTTCGTCCTCGCCCGGCAGGGCAGCCACTTCGACCTCCACGGTCTTGGTCTCGCCATCACGAAGGATCAGCAGTTCGACCCTGCGCCCGATACTGGTCCGCCCGACCATGGGCGGCAAGGCGGCGGAATTCTCCACCACCTCGCCGTCGAACTCCAGAATGACGTCTCCGCTCTGAAGGCCGGCCTCAGCGGCGGGGCTGTCATCGAGCAGCTCCGAGACCAGGGCCCCACGGGGGCGCTCAAGGCCGAACCCCTCGGCCAGATCACGCGTCAGGTCCTGGATCAGGACCCCGAGCCACCCGCGCTGCACCTCCCCGGTCTCACGGAGCTGATCGGCGACGTCCATCGCCAGCTCGATGGGGATCGCGAATGACAGCCCCATGAAGCCGCCGGTACGGCTATAGATCTGCGAATTGATCCCGACAACCTCACCGTCGAGGTTGAACAGCGGCCCCCCGGAGTTCCCGGGGTTGATAGCCACATCAGTCTGGATGTAAGGCACATAGTTCCCGTGCGGCAGCGAACGGCCCTTGGCCGAGACGATCCCGGCGGTTACGGAGTGCTCGAATCCGAACGGCGAGCCGATGGCCAGGACCCACTCCCCGACCTCAAGTGCATCGGCGCTGCCCACCGAGACGGTGGGCAGCTCATCGTCGGTCTCAATCTCGACGACGGCCAAATCGGTGCGCTCGTCGGAGCCGATCACCTCCGCGTCGTGCTCGCGACCATCGGCGAGTCGGACGATGACCTCCTCCGCCCGGGCGACGACGTGTTGATTGGTCAGGATGACTCCGTCCTCGCTGATCAAAAACCCCGAACCGAGTGATTGCCCATCCTCGCCGAAGGGACCCGGGCCAGGCTGCTCACCGGGATCGGGGAGATGCAGCTCGTCACCATGGGGCGTCGAGACCTGGCGCGCCCCGGTGGCCGGCGGCGCCGGACCCTGTTGGGGCTCAATGCCTTCGGGCGGCATTCCCTCCGGGGTCGGCTGTGCTGGCGCCTCCTGCCGGGTACTGATGTTCACCACCGCCGCACTGTTATCGCGGACGAGCTCGGTGAAATCCGGCAGCTCGAGGGCAGCCGCCGGGACACTGATACCCAGCCCCAAACCGACAGCCAGTGCGATCCGCACTGACTTACGTTTCGCCATACCCATCGATCCTCACCCTGTTGCCCGGGGGCGCCTGGCCCGGTCCACTGTTCCCGAGATGTCTTAGCGTCGCTGCGTCCGAGTCGCGAAACGCTCGACGGTCTTGGCTGGTACGTCGCCGATCGCCGTGACTTGATAGCCATCGACGGGGCGTTCGTGGGCATGCAGCGCCCCGGCCCGCGCCCGCCCCTCATCACCTTCCGGCTCCGGGGCGATATAGACGGACACAGTGGCCAGGCCGTCGCTGAACAGCAAGTGCTCGATGGGATCCTGCCCTTGCTCCTCCGACGGTATCCGGCCGTGGGCAATCCGGGAGAACCCCGCGGGCACGTCGATCACTTCCCAATCCGGTTCGGGGCCGTCTGCGGTCTTTGTAGCCGGGCGGCGCTCAACCCGCTGCTGCGCCTCGCCGCTGGGGGCCAACTCCTCGGTGCCGATGTCCTCGCGGAGGCGGAAGCTGGTAAACAGCAGGCGCTCGATGACCCGGCGCCCGTCCAGCAGTTGGGCCTGGAGCGGCAGCCCGCTCTCTTCATCGACCCAGAGACGATGACCGTAGCGCAGCTGATCCAACGGCTCGATGGAGATCACCTGGACCGGGCGTCCGGCGACCCGCCCTTCCCCACCGATGCGGATACGATAGAGTTCATCGGAGATGCTGTCAGCCCTGGGCCACCCTTCGCCCAAGGCGGTCGCCACGCCACTGCCGCGCAGTCGATCCCCCTCGGGGACAGGTCCAGCCAGCAGGGCACCCTCGGGCGTACGCACCAGCTCCCGGTGGGCTCCGGTGAGCATCTCCAGACGCTGGTGGCGACCAGCCTCGTCGGCGCGGTGCACGATGCGCACGGTCTCCACGACGCCGGCCCGGGCGTAGACGAAGATCCCTTCGTAGGAGCGCTGATCGAGGGCCTCGACCATGCGGTTGAGCGCTTCGCGGCCATCATCGGCCGCGCGCTGGCCGCTGTCATCGGCCAGCGCGACCTGGCCGTGCGCGGCCCAGAGCAAACCGGCGCAGAGGAGCGCGCCGCGGAACCAGCCCCGATCAGGGATCCCCATGCTGCGGAACCCGTACCTGATGAAGCATGCTGCCGGGGTAGTCGGACTCGGCCTGCTCGGCGTGATCGATCATGAAGCGATGCAAACGGGACGGCATGGCGTCTGGCACCGGATCAAAGGACTGTTCGCGGGTGGTTCCCGCTGTGCCCCGGTCGCTGTCCGGCCAGGGCAGTCCGCCACTGTCGCCCAGGGTGACGGGACGAACCGTGGTGCCGCCTATGGATCGCTCACCGCCTGCCGGCGAGGCCACCTCGGTCGCCGGTTCGCCGCTGCCGGCCGTCGGCCCGGTGCCAGCATCGGGTGGCGCCCCACCCTGCCACCAGAGCACGGTCACCGCCGCCACACTAGCGGCGATCAGACCGCCGAACGCCGGACGGCGCCAATCCCGCGCTGCGGGCTGCCGAGCCGCGCCGCGCTGAACATGGTGGACTGGCTCATCGGCCAGCCCCGCGCGCACCCGCTCGACCAGATCGGTACTGGGCTGCGGCGGCAGGTTGCGCTGCAGCGCATCACGCATCAGATAGTAGCGCGCCACCTGCAGGCGGGCATCGGCGTCATGGTCCAGACGCCGCATCAGGAACGCCCGTTGCTCGCGTGGCAACTCGTCATCCACCAGCGCGGAGAGTTGCTCTGCGAGTCGGTCCCGATGTTCTTCTTCCGACATACCCTTATCCCCCGAAAGCCACCATGCCCTATGTCTCTTCGCCGGTCAGCGGCCGCAGTCGCTTGTCGATCGCCTCTCGGGCCCGGAAGATGCGCGAGCGTACCGTCCCCACCGGGCACTCCATGACCTGAGCGATCTCCTGATAGCTCAGACCCTCGAGTTCCCGCAGCGTGACCGCGGTACGCAACTCCTCCGGCAGCTCGGCGATGGCCTCGACCACCGTGCGCTCGACTTCGTCCCGATAGGCTTCGGCCTCCGGCGTATCCTGCTCGCGGAGCATGGTGTCGATGTCAAAACGCTCCGCGTCCTGCGCATCGACATCGGAGTCCGGTGGCCGGCGCCCTTGCGCAACCAGGTGGTTCTTGGCCGTGTTGACCCCGATCCGGTAGAGCCAGGTATAGAAGCTGCTCTCCCCCCGGAATCCGGGTATCGCCCGGTAGGCCTTGATAAAGGCCTCCTGAGCCACGTCCATCGCCTCCTGCGGATCGCGCACGTAACGCGAGATGAGCTTGACCAGCTTCTGCTGATAGCGCAGCACGAGGAGGTCAAAGGCCTGCTTATCACCGGCCTGGACACGCTCCACGAGCTCACGGTCCGACTCCTCGGAGCTCATCGCCACCGGCGCCCTCCTGTGTCGGTGCGCCGGTACTTGCTGCTGTAGACACTCCGCTGGGGCGTGAGTTCGCGCACGGCTCCGGGAATCTGACAATCGTGGGTGGGTGATTTGCCGCGGGTGGCGCGGCGTGCGAAGCTTTGCAGCCTATCCGATAGGCTGGCAAAAGCGCAACCAAATGGCGGAACCAAGAACGGCTTACGATGTCCTGGTGATCGGTAGCGGACTGGCCGGGCTGACCGTGGCCCTGCAGCTCCCCCGCGAGCTTCGCGTGGCGGTCCTCTCCAAGGGAACCCTGACCGAGGGAGCCACCCCCTACGCGCAGGGCGGAGTCTCGGCAGCGCTGGATGCGGCCGACTCAGTGGATGCCCATGTTGCCGACACCCTGGAAGCCGGAGCGGCCCTCAACGATTCGGATATTACGCGATTCGTGGCCGAGCGCGCACGCACGGCGATTGAATGGCTCGTCGACCAGGAAGTGCCCTTCTCGCGCATCACACCCGGGGCCGGCACCGACGGGTTGCATCTCCACCAGGAGGGCGGGCACAGCCACCGCCGTGTCGTACATGCCGAGGATGCCACCGGGGCGGCGATCTCAAGGAGCCTATCCGGGCTCGTAATCGAGCGGGACAATATCGATCTGCTCGAGGGCCGCTACGCGGTGGACCTGATCACCGGGGCGCGGCTCGGCGAGCCAGAGGACCGCTGCTATGGGGCCTACGTCTTCGACCAGGCCAGCGGTCGCGTAGAGTTGCTCAACGCACCCTATGTGGTGCTCGCCTGCGGCGGGGCCAGCAAGGTCTACCTCTACTCGACCAGCCCCTACGCCGCCACCGGTGACGGGATCGCCATGGCTTGGCGGGCCGGATGCCGGGTGGGTAACCTGGAGTTCAACCAGTTCCACCCGACCTGCCTGTACCACCCGCAGGAGCGCTCCTTCCTGATCAGTGAGGCGGTACGCGGCGAGGGTGGGCACCTGCTCCTACCCAGTGGCGAACGCTTCATGCAACGCTTCGACCCCCGCGGCGAACTCGCCCCCCGGGACGTAGTGGCAAGGGCGATCGACTACGAGATGAAACGTCTCGGCGCAGACTGCCTCTATCTGGACATCAGCCACCAGCCGGACTCGCTCATCGAGGAGCACTTCCCGACCATCCTGAGGCGCTGCCAGGAGCTGGGTATCGACATGCGCCGCGAGCCACTGCCCGTGGTGCCCGCCGCCCACTACACCTGTGGCGGGGTGATCGCCGACAGACGCGGGCAGACCGACGTCCCGGGGCTCTACGCCGTCGGCGAGACAGCCTGCAGCGGGCTGCACGGAGCCAACCGCCTCGCGAGCAACTCGCTGCTTGAGTGCCTAGTCTTCGGCGCGGAGGCCGCCCGCGACATTGCGGCCAAGGCGCAGCAGCCGATCCCGGCACCCGAACTCCCGCCTTGGGACGAGAGCCGGGTTACCGACTCCGACGAACAGGTCGTGGTCAGCCACAACTGGGCCGAGCTACGCCGAGCGATGTGGAACTATGTGGGGATCGTCCGCAGCGACCGCCGGCTCGAACGCGCGGCAAGGCGCATCGACCTGCTCTCCCGCGAGGTCCACGAGTACTACAGCAACTTCCGCATCAGCGGTGATCTGATCGAGCTGCGCAACCTCATCGAGGTAGCCAATCTCACGGTGCGCTGCGCCGGCCGGCGCCGGGAGAGCCGCGGTCTACACTACACCCTGGACTTTCCGGAGCGCGACGATGAACAGAGCTCCACCACCGTCCTGCGCCCACCAAAACCCCGGCCTTTCGGCCACTTGCGCTCTTTCCGCGAGCGATGACGCCCGCCGGCGGATCAATGGGCCGCGAGCGGGCCCAGACCCGCAGCCGCCGGTGGTGCTCAGTACCGAGCCGACCGCGCGGAATGAACAGATCGTAGCGCCGCCCATCCACGGTCCGGACGGTGAGCGCGACCAACCATGGGTGGGCGAAACGGCTGACCACCCGGGCGCCGCACCGGCGCCCGTCCCGCGACTGTAGGAAGATCCGCCCGTCGGGATGAAGATGACAGCGGCGCAGCCAGTGGAGACGGCGCTGGCTGCGCCAGGCGGCGATCAGCGCCGCGACCAGTCCGCCGCCCCAGAGCAAGAACAGCGCCACTGGCGGTGACCGCTCGGCAAGCACGAGCAGCCCCCCAACGGCCGCCGCCGCTAGGACAAGCAACCACGCGCTGCTAACGCGCGGGCGGAAACTCAGTGGTTCGGATAAGTTCGACAACCCGGTGCAGCTCCCCGTCCGTGGGTGATTGCCCGGCGATCAGCCAGTCCTGCAGGAAGTGGTCCTCAAGCCCGAGCAGCCGCTCGAAAGCCGCCTGGTCCTGCGCATCGAGATGCAGGAATTGATCGTCCAAGAAGCGCTCCAGGAGCAGGTCCAGCTCCTTGGTGCCGCGACGGCAGCGCCAGCGCAACCGCTTACGCACCGCCACGGCCTCTGCATGGTGCTCGACCGGCGTCACGTCTCACGCTCGGCGATGAGCCGCTTGATGGCACCGATCGCCTTGCCCGGATTCAGCCCCTTCGGGCAGGTCGCCGTGCAGTTCATGATGGTGTGGCACCGGTACAGCTTGAAGGAATCGTCGAGGTCGTCGAGGCGTTCCCCGGTGCCCTCATCACGGCTGTCGGCAATCCAACGATAAGCCTGAAGCAGCGCTGCCGGGCCCAGGTAGCGATCGCCGTTCCACCAGTAGCTCGGGCAGGAGGTCGAGCAGCAGGCGCATAGGATGCACTCGTAGAGCCCATCGAGGGCCTCGCGCTCCTCCTTCGACTGCAGGCGCTCCTTGTCCGGCGGTGTCGGGGTTTCGGTCTTGATCCACGGCTCCAGCGAGGCGTACTGGGCGTAGAAGTGATTCAGGTCGGGGACCAGGTCCTTGATCACGTCCGTGTGTGGCAGGGGGTAGACCTTCACGTCGCCCTTGATCTCATCCATGCCCTTGGTACACGCGAGCGTGTTGGTCCCGTCGATGTTCATCGCACAGGAGCCGCAGATCCCCTCCCGGCAGGAACGCCGGAAGGTGAGTGTCGGATCGACCTCGTCCTTGATCTTGATCAGCGCATCGAGAACCATCGGTCCGGCGCTGTCGGCGTCGATCTCGTAGGTATCCATGCGCGGGGTGGCGCCGCCCTCCGGGTCGTAACGATAGACCCGGATGCGCCGGATGTTCTCGCTCTTTTCCGCGTCGGGGGCACGGTAGGTGTAGCCCTTCCGGATGCGGGAGTTGGCGGGAAGCCTGAACTCTGCCATGTCTGTCTCCCTGGAGTCTTTAGTACACCCGGGCCTTGGGAGGGATCGCCTCCACGTCGTCGCTCAGGGTATGGAGATGGACGGGGCGGTAGTCGATGTCCACCGTACCGTCACTGCGCAGCGTCGCCAGCGTGTGCTTGAGCCAGTTCTCGTCATCACGCTCCGAGTAGTCCTCCCGGGCGTGGGCACCGCGGCTCTCCAAGCGGTTGCGCGCCGAATGGATGGTGGTCACCGCGCTGCCAAGGAGGTTCTCCAGCTCCAGCGTCTCGATCAGATCCGAGTTCCAGATCAGCGAACGGTCGGTTACCCCGACGTCGGCGAAGCCCCGGAAGACATCGTCCATCCGGTTGCAGCCCTGCTCCAACACATCACCCGTGCGGAAGACCGCGGCGTAGTTCTGCATGGTGTTCTGCATCTCGGCCCGCAGTTGCGCCGTCGGCTTGCTGCCATTGGCCCGACGCAGCCGATCCAGCCTTTGCAGCGCCAGATCCGGCGCCCCCTCTGGCAGGGGTGCATGGGGTTTGCCGCGGCCGCCGATGACTTCGGCGGCACGGTGGGCGGCGGCTCGGCCGAAGACCACCAGATCAAGCAGCGAGTTCGACCCGAGCCGGTTGGCGCCGTGCACCGAGACGCAGGCAGCTTCGCCGATGGCCATAAGCCCCGGAACCACCGCATCGGGGTCACCACCCTTGAGATGAACCACCTCACCCATGTGGTTGGTCGGGATCCCGCCCATGTTGTAGTGGACCGTGGGCAGGACCGGGATCGGCTCCTTGGTCACATCGACACCGGCAAAGATCTGGGCCGACTCGGCAATACCTGGCAGCCGTTCATGGATCACCTCCGGCCCGAGATGCTCCAGATGCAGGTGGATATGGTCGCCGTGCTCGCCGACCCCCCGCCCCTCGCGGATCTCGATGGTCATCGAGCGGGAGACCACGTCGCGCGAGGCCAGATCCTTGGCGTTCGGGGCGTAACGTTCCATGAACCGCTCGCCCTGGGCGTTGGTCAAGTAACCGCCCTCGCCCCGGACCCCCTCGGTGATCAGGCAGCCCGCGCCATAGATCCCGGTCGGGTGGAACTGCACGAACTCCATGTCCTGGAGCGGCAGACCGGCACGCAGGACCATGCCGTTGCCATCCCCGGTGCAGGTGTGGGCCGAGGTGCAGGAGAAGTAGCTCCGCCCGTAGCCGCCAGTGGCCAGCACCACCTGATGGGCCCGGAAGATATGCACCGTGCCGGTCTCCATGTCGAGCGTGACCACGCCCCGGCAAACCCCGTTGTCCATCATCAGGTCGATGGCGAAGTGTTCGATGTAGAACTCCGCCTTGTGCTTGAGCGCCTGCTGGTAGAGCGTGTGCAGGATGGCATGCCCGGTTCGGTCCGCGGCCGCGCAGGTCCGCTGGGCCGTTCCCTCACCGAAGTGGGTGGTCATGCCGCCGAACGGGCGCTGATAGATCTTGCCGTCCTCGGTGCGCGAGAAGGGCACGCCGTAGTGCTCCAGCTCCACGATGGCCGGCACCGCCTCGCGGCACATGTATTCGATGGCGTCCTGGTCACCCAGCCAGTCCGACCCCTTGATGGTGTCGTACATATGCCAGCGCCAGTCGTCCTCGCCCATGTTGCCGAGCGCCGCCGAGACGCCGCCCTGGGCCGCCACGGTGTGGCTGCGCGTGGGGAACACCTTGGTGACACAGGCGGTGTTCAGCCCCTGTTCGGCCATGCCGAAGGTCGCCCGGAGCCCGGCCCCACCGGCACCGACAACGACGACATCGTACTGGTGTTCGACCGTCTTGATCGGTTCTGTCATCTGCGCCTCAGCCCCCCAGAACGATTTGGATGACCGCCAGGATCCCGGCGACGGCCACCAGGAAACATGCGAAGTAGACGGCGAGGTTGCCGAACCACTTCAGCCCCTCGAGGTGGACGTAGTCCTCGATGACCACCTGAACGCCGAGCGCCCCGTGATAGAACAACATGATGATCGCGGCGATCAGCAGCGTCGCGTTGAACGGGTTCGCCACCCACGCCCGGGCCGCCTCGAAATCGGCGCCGGCCTGCAGGGCCAGGCCGATCCCCAGCCACATCATCAGCGGAACCAGCACCACCGCGGTCAGGCGCTGATGCCACCAGTGGTGGAAGCCGTTCTTGGCCGAGCCGAGGCCGCGGGCCCGGGAGACGGCGGTCTCGTACTTACGCATGATCAAAACTCCCCTGCGTAGGCGATCACCCAGACCAGGGCGGTCAACAGGACGCTCGCGGCGAGCACCATGTAACCGCCGCGATAGACCGCCTTGAGCTCGAAGGCGCGCACGGTGTCCCAAACCAGGTGCCGAACGCCATTGCAAAGGTGGTAGGCCAGGCTGAACGTGATACCCAGCAGCACCAGCTGCCCGAACCAGTGGCCGAGCACCCGCGTCAGCAGTTCGTAGTATTCGGGTCCGGCGGCCAAGGCCATCACCCAGGCGACCAGCAGGACCGCAGCCATGGTGACGAACACCCCGGTGCCGCGGTGGAGCACCGAGAGCAGCGAGGTCAACTGCGGCCGGTAGATGGTCAGGTGCGGAGAGAGCGGACGATTCGGATTTCTCATGGATTTTTGCTCCGCTGAGCCGAGTCAGAACCTGCGGCGCACGATAAGAGTGAGGAAACGGGACGATAAGCTATATTGCGGACAATCGTAATGCAAGCATTAACAAATGGGAATACTGATGCTGACGGAAGATTAACATTCTGCCCCGGTCTAAGGCTGGCTGCCCCGGCGATGATCACCCACAATGAATACGATGTCAGTATACGGATCCCGCCCCTAGAGTGGCACGAGATGCAGCAAGCCGCCGATGCAGCAAGCCACCGAGGAGAGGTTATGCGAGAAGAGTTCCCGACCGTACCGGTAGATGCGCCCGAAGACGGCGCCGGTGCCTCTCAGCCGGAGTGCCTCGAGACCGGCACCGGCTACAGCGTGGTGGCGGTTACCGGCGAGGAAGCCGGGGATTTCTTGCAACGCATCCTGACCGCGGACATCCCGGCTGCAGACGACGCACGCAGCGTGCTGGCCGGGTTGTGCACGCCCAAGGGGCGGCTGCTTGCCCTGGCGCGAGTCATCCCCTGGGACGACGGCTACCGGCTCGTCCTCCCGGAGGACACCGCGGCCGAGACCGTCGCCCGGCTGCAGATGTATGTACTGCGCTCGAGGGTGACGGTGCACGCCCCCGACATGCAGTGGCGCCTGCTCCGGGCGGCCGGCCCGACCGCCCGGAGCCTGCTGGCCCGATGGAGTGAGCGCCCTATGCCAGAGGCCGAAGGCGTTGTGCGCAGCGGCGAGGTGGCGATCATCCGGCTACCCGGTGCGCCGGAGCGCTACTGGGTGGTCGGACCGGCGGCCCCGGTGGCCGCGGTAGAGGGCGTGCTTGCCGAACACCTGCCGCCGACCGACGAAGAGACCTGGCGGGCGTTGGAAATCCTTGCCGGACAGCCCGAGATCCGCGCCCCGGGCCGGGAACTGTTCATCCCGCAGATGGTGAATCTCGATCGCCTTGGTGGCGTGAGCTTCAGCAAGGGATGCTTCCCGGGGCAGGAGGTGGTGGCGCGGGCGCACTACCGCGGCAAGGTCAAGCAGCGCATGTTCCGCGCCCGGGGCACCGGAGATGCGCCGGCGGACGGCAGCGAGGTCCGTGATGCCGACAACCAGCTGGCCGGCCACGTCGTCTGCGCAGCGGGTGCGCCGCAGGGGTTCACGGCCCTCGTTTCGCTGCGCGAGGCACAGCTGGCCGGCCCCGCATCGCTGAGCGTGAACGGACAGCCGTTGCACCTCCGCGAGGCCGGCACCTGAACCGCCGCCCTACGACTCCGGGCGCATGGCGGGGAATAGAAGGACGTCGCGGATCGAATCGCAGTCAGCGAGCAGCATGACCAGGCGGTCGATCCCGATGCCCTCCCCGGCAGTCGGCGGCAGCCCGTACTCCAGGGCACGGATATAGTCGCCGTCGTAGTGCATCGCCTCCTGATCCCCGGCATCCCGCTCCGCCGCCTGGGCACGGAAGCGATCCGCTTGGTCCTCGGCGTCGTTAAGCTCCGAGAAACCGTTGGCGATCTCGCGACCACCGACGATCAACTCAAAACGCTCAGTGTAGAAGGGTTCGTCGTCCCGCGGGCGAGCCAAGGGGGATACCTCCTTGGGGTAATCGGTTACAAAGACCGGGCCGTGGAGCCGAGGCTCAGCCGTCTCCTCGAACAGGGCCGCCTGGATCCTGCCCAGCCCGTCGCCGGAGCTCACCTCGATCCCGCGCGCCTCGGCCGCCCGGGCCGCCTGCTCGCGATCCGCGAGTTCCTCGGCCGTGAGGTCAGGATTGTACCGAAGGACCGCTTCAATCAGAGAGATACGCTCGAATGTTGAAGTGAAATCATAAGTCTCGCCCTGCCAGGTTACCTGTCCGCTTCCGAGCGCCTGTTCAGCCAGATGCCGGAGCATTTCCTCGGTAAGGTCCATCAGGTCGTGGTAGTCGGCAAAGGCCTGATAGAACTCCAGCATGGTGAATTCCGGGTTGTGGCGGGTCGAAACCCCCTCGTTCCGGAAGTTTCGGTTGACTTCGTAGACACGCTCGAAGCCCCCCACGACGAGCCGCTTGAGGTAGAGCTCCGGCGCGATGCGCAGATAGAGATCCCGGCCGAGGGCGTTGTGGTGGGTCACGAAAGGTCGCGCCGCGGCTCCGCCGGGGATCGGCTGCATCATCGGTGTCTCCACCTCCATGAAACCGCGGCCATCCAGGAAACGGCGCAGGGCAGCGAGTACGCGGGTGCGCAGGGCAAAGACGCGCCGACTCTCCTGGTTGACGATTAGATCCAGGTAGCGCTGGCGATAGCGGATCTCGTGATCGGTCAGCCCGTGCCACTTCTCCGGCAGCGGCCGCAGCGATTTCGTTAGGAGCCGGACCTGATCGCAATGGATGGAAAGCTCCCCCTTGTTCGTCCGGAACACCGTCCCGGTCGCGCCGACGATATCGCCCACGTCCCAGCTCTTGAACGCGGCGTAGACCCCCTCGGGCAGGTCATCCCGGCGCAGATAGAGCTGGATCCGCCCCGAGCTGTCCTGGAGCTGCGCGAAGCTCGCCTTGCCCATGACCCGTTTGGCCATCGTGCGCCCGCCGACCGTGACTCGAGCGCCCTCCTGCTCCAGGGCCTCCTCGTCCAGCGGGCCGTAGCGCTCGTGAAGGTCGGCGGCCAGCGCGTCACGGCGGAAATCGTTGGGGAAGGCTTGGCCCGCATCGCGCAGACCCTGCAGCTTCTCGCGGCGCTGGGCGATGAGCTTGTTCTCGTCGCTTTCGGACATCCGTTGACTCCGGGCAGTGTCAGGGGCGAGCGTCAGAGGCCGGCCTTGAGGCTCGCCTGTATGAACGGGTCGAGGTGGCCGTCGAGCACGGCCTGCGTGTTGCCGATCTCGATTCCCGTCCGCAGATCCTTGATCCGGGACTGATCGAGGACGTAGGAGCGGATCTGGTTCCCCCACCCGATATCGGACTTGGTCTCTTCCTGGGCTTCGGCCTCGGCACGGCGGCGCTGCATCTCCAGCTCGTAGAGTTTGGCGCGCAGCTGACTCATCGCCGTGGCACGGTTCTTGTGCTGCGATCGATCGTTCTGCGACTGCACCACGACGCCGGTGGGTTCGTGGGTGATGCGGACCGCCGACTCGGTGGTATTGACGTGCTGGCCACCTGCGCCGGAAGCGCGGAAGACGTCCACGCGCAGATCCGACGGGTCGATCTCGATATCGACATTCTCGTCGTCGATCTCCGGCGACACGAACACCGAGGAGAACGAGGTGTGGCGGCGACCGCCGGAGTCAAAGGGCGACTTGCGCACCAGACGGTGAACCCCGGTCTCCGTGCGCAGCCAGCCGAAGGCGTACTCGCCGGTAACCTTGATCGTGGCGCTCTTGACCCCCGCCTCCTGGCCGGCCGTCACCTCGATGACCTCGGTGTCGAAGCCGCGGGCCTCGGCCCAGCGCAGATACATCCGCAGCAGCATCTCGGCCCAGTCCTGGGCCTCCGTTCCGCCTGACCCCGCCTGGATATCGAGGAACGCATTGGACGCGTCCATCTCTCCGGAGAACATGCGTCGGAACTCCAGGGTCTCGATGTGCGTGGCGACGCGCTGGACATCCGCCTGGACCGCCTCAAGAGTTTCCTCGTCGCCCTCCTCCCGGGCCATGGCGACCATCTCGCCGGCGTCATCGAGCACCCCGCCGATCTCCTCGAGGGTGCTCAGGACGGACTGCAGCTGAGAGCGCTCGCGGCTCAGCCCCTGGGCCCGCTCCGGGTCGCTCCAGACGTCGGGGTTCTCCAGCTCACGCAGGACTTCCTCAAGCCGTTCGCGTTTGCCGGCTTCGTCAAAGATACCCCCTCAGGGCCTCGAAACGCCCTTGCAGGTCTTCGATTTGTTCAAGCAGCGGGTTGATCTCCATGAGCACCTCCGGATACTAAGGGCGCGAATCGTACTATATTCACCCGTCGTTCAGCAGCCTCGAACTTCAGCGCCGGCATCCAAGCCGTGCGCATCGACGGGTGTCTGCGCCGCCGCCGCGGCGCGCCATCCACCCGCTGATCAGGATTGAGGTTCCCATGACCACGACGACCAGTGCCGAGCCTGGCCATCAGAAGCTTGCCTGGGCCCGCGCCCATATGCCGGTCCACAAAGCCCTGCGCGAGCGCTACCGCGAGACGCGCCCCTTCGAAGGCCTATGCATCGCGGTCTGTTCCCACATCGAGGCGAAAACCGGCGTCTTTCTGGAGACACTCGCCGCAGCCGGCGCCGAAGTCGTATTCACCGGCAGTGAACCCGGTTCCAGCCAGGACGATGTGGTCGCGGCACTCAATGAGCAACCCGGGATCAGCGGCTACGCCCGGCGCGGTGTCAGCGAGGCGGAGCTGGCCCGGCTCCACGGCCGCGCCCTGGATCACCAGCCCAACCTGATCCTGGATGACGCCGCCGAACTCACCGCACGACTCGTTCACCAGCGCCCCGAGCTGCTGGACGGGCTGCGTGGGGTCTGCGAGCAGACCACCACCGGTGTGCAGCGGATCCAGGCCATGACGGCCGAGGGCGCTCTGCATTTCCCGGCTTACGCCGTCAACCACACACCGATGAAGCACGAGTTTGACAATATCCACGGCACCGGCGAGTCGGCACTAACCAACCTGATGCTGACAACCAACCTGCTGCTCGCCGGAAAGCAGGTCGTGATCTGCGGCTACGGTGACTGCGGCGTGGGGATCGCCCACAAGGCCCGCGCCTGGGGGGCGCAGGTGACGATCACGGAGGTCGAACCACGCCGGGCGCTACGTGCCCACATGAACGGTTTCGCCGTGCGCCCCATGGAGGAGGCCGCCGGCGTCGGTGATTTCTTCATCACCGCCACGGGCAACCGGGATGTCATCCGCGCCGAGCACGTTGCGCGCATGCGCGACGGCGCGATCCTGGCCAACGCCGGGCACTTCAACGTGGAGATCGACGCCGCGGGCTTGGCCCAGCAGGCCGAATCCCGCTATCCGGCGCGACCGGGTATCGAGGCCTTCCGCATGAGCGACGGCCGCGAGATCCACTTGGTCTGCGAAGGTCGCCTGGTGAACCTGGCCGCCCCGACGGCCATGGGTCACCCGGCCGAGGTCATGGACCAGACCTTCGCGATGCAATTCATGGCCGCGGACGACCTGTTGCGCCACCGCGACCAGCTCCGCGCCGGCGTGCATCCGGTTCCCGACGAGGTCGACGCCGAGGTGGCCCGCCTCAAGCTGGAAACGCTGGGGGTCGGCATCGACGCCCTGACCGACAGCCAGCGCCGGTTTCTCCTGGCTTGGCGGGCCGATGACATCCTTGAAGCGCCCTGAGCGCCACCCCATGCACCGGGCGGGCGGCGAAGCCTCGGCGGAGCGCCGCCCACCCCCCGGCTACTTGCCTGAGGCGAAAACGCGCACTAGGGTATACACGCTATGGCAGATTACAAACGCGACGACAATCCGGACCGTCACGAAGGGCACAGCCGGACTTCCCCCTATCCGGTCAGCCGGCTATCCGCGCCCATCGACCTTGTCGACACCGCCCGCGAGATCCAGGAGGCGGATCAGGCGATCAACAACCGCACCAGCTCAAAGCTGACGGTGATCGCGGATCAGATTCGCGCCCTCCAGGAGCAGGCACGGGAGGTGCTCGAGGAAAGTCAGCGTGACATGGACCTGCACCGGGCCAAGTGCAACTTCACCCGGCGCCCGGGCAGCATCTACCACCTCTACGAGCGCGAGGACGGCGAACTCTACTTCTCCATGCTCGCTCCCGAGGATTGGCGCAACGGCCCGCCCCATACCTACAAGGGGTCCTACCGCCTGGAAGCCGACCTCTCCTGGACACCATTCGACGAGATGGATCAGCCCGATGCCACCCGGGACATGGTGCAGCGCCTGATTGCCGATCACCGCAGCGGCGGCGCCGGCTGAACCCGCCGGCGCCCGCCCTGTCTCCTTCGGGCGCTACTCCGCCTGCCCGGGCTCGGCCTGGCCGAGCCGGCGCACCCGCTGCTCGAGTGCCGCGGCGATGCGCAGCTCGGGCGTCTCTCCCTCGCCTTCGGCATCCAGCGTCTCCGCTGATACGGGCTCTCCGAGGCGGATCGTGATCCGCCCGGGCCTGAGCAGCCGGGTGCCGATGGGCATGACCCGATCGGTTCCCTCGATCCAGACCGGGATGGCCGGTACCGACTGCGCCTGGAGCAGAAGACCCACGCCCGGCTGAAACGCCTGCAGGCTGCCATCGGCCGAGCGCCGCCCCTCCGGGAACCAGACCAGCCCGTAGCCATCCCGTAGGGCTTTCGCACCGAGCGCCAGGCTGCCGCGTGGGCCGGTGTGCGGATCGATGGGCAGCACCAGGCAGGCCCGGCTGACCAGCCGCACCAGACGGTTGGAGAACAGCAGCCCGGTCCAACCACCCCAGCGCATGCGCACGATCCGGGCGTAGCGCATGATCGACCCCAGCGCCGGTGGATCCACGGCGCTCAGATGGTTGGGGACGAGCAAGACCGGGTCGCGCTCCGGCAGGTTCTCCAGGCCTTCCACGCGCACCGGCGCATAGGCCCGGAACAGAACCTGGTCGATGCCGTAGAAGATCGCCCCGAGCAGGCGCTCGAACCGCGTACGCGGCAGCATCCAGCGTAGTTGCTGGTCGCTGAGCATGGCCTCCGGGTCGCGCAGCTGTTCCACCAGGCCCGGCCCGCGGCTCTCATCGGGAGAGATCTCCGCGGCTTCGGCCGCCTCGCGCAGCAGGTCGCGGACGGTCTCGATCCGCCCCAAGGCCTCCTCCTCCAAGGCCACGCCGACGCTACCGCGTAGCTCCAGGGTCAGATCCACCCACCCCAGCGAGTCGAGCCCGAGGTCGAGACGCAGATTGCTGTCCGGGGTCAGGCGCACCCGCGGATAGCGGCGGACGAGCCCCTCCCAGACCCGGCGGGCAGTGGGGATCTGCAGCAGCTGCTGATCCTCCACCGCCATCCGCTCCTCGGGCATGGGACCGGTCTCGGCCGCCTTGGCGCCCTCGCCGAGCATTTCGAACAGCTCTCGCAGCTTGTGGCGGCGCAGCTTGCCCAGGCGCGTCCTGGGCAGCGGATCGGAGCTGACCCGATAGGTGCTGATCTGATGATGGCTCGGCAGGACCCCAGCCGCTTCGTGCAGGGCCTGGTTCAGCCGCTGGCGTACCTGCTCGTCGTCGAGATCCCGGACGGCCTGCGGGTCAGGGAACAGCACCGCCGCCAGGCGCCCCTCATGCTCGAGCACTCCGGCGTCGCGGACGGCCTCGGCAGCGGAGAGCGCGCCCTCGACCCGCTCTGGGTCGACATTCTCGCCGCCGGCGAGGACGATCATCTCGGAGGCTCGGCCCTCCAGGTGCAGGTACCCCTCCTCGTCGAACCAGCCCAAATCCCCGGTGCGGTAAAAGCCGTCCGGGGTGAACACCTCGGCACTCTTTTCAGGTAGGTGCCAGTACCCCTGGAAGACATTCTGGCCGCGAGCGAGCACCTCGCCGGTGCGCGCCCCCTCCTCGACAGGATCGATGCGCAGCTCCACACCCGGTAGCGGCAGGCCGGCCGCCTTCAGGCGCAGCCGATCCGGCGGGTTATAGGTCAGGATCGGCGAGGTCTCCGTGAGGCCGTAACCGGTCGCCACCTCCCAGCCCAGATCCCGCAGTCGCTCGCCGATCTCTGGATTCAGCGGGGCACCTCCGGCGACAACCATGCGCACCGAAGGGGCCATGCGCTGATGCAGGCTACGGAACAGGCGCCGACCCAAGGGCCAGCCCAACCGGTGACGTGCCGTCCGGGACAGCCGGAGCATGCCCTCGAACAGGCGCTCGGCGCGCGCCCCCCGCTCGGCGACGCGGCCGCGGATAGCACCATCAAGGGCCTCGTAGAGCCGTGGCACGCCGAGGATGATGGTGGCATGCCCCTCGCGCAGCGCGCGCACGATCTGCGGACCGAGGACTGAGTACGGCAGCACGATGCTCGCACCCAACGCCAGGGGGGTGATCAGCCCGAGCGTAAAGGGGTAGACATGGTGGTACGGAAGCGGGACGAAGATCCGGTCGTCCCTCTGGGCTAGCTCCTGGCCGAGAAGCGCATTGAGGTTGGCGGTGATGTTGCCGTGGGTCAGCGGCACCCCCTTGGGCATCCCGGTGGTCCCCGAGGTGTAGAACAGCGTGGCCGGATCCGCCGGGGTGATTTCCGGCGCCGCCGGGCCGTCTTCGCGCAACCAGTCCCGCCAGCTTCGTCCGCTCCCCGCCGGTTCGTCGAGACGGATCATCTCCAGCGACTGCTCGAGTTCCAACCCCTCAAGCCGGCGCGCCGCTTCGCCGCCGGTAAAGATCCGCCGCGCACCGCTGTCAGCGAGGGCGTGGGTGAGCTCCGCACGCGGCATCTGGGTATCCAGCGGCGTGACTACCGCGCCGGCATCGAGGATCGCCAGACAGGCAACCACCCATTCGGCGCTGTTCGGCGCGAACAGCGCCACCCGTTCGCCGCGGTCCACACCGGCCTCCACCAGCCCGGCGCTCAGCTGCTGAGCGAGCTCGGCCACGGCCTGGTAATCCCAGCGGTGAAGATCATCCCGATCCAGCGCCCGGACGGCATCACGCTGCCCGCCCTCCTTAAGCCGGCGCACCAGCATCTGAACGGTCTGCAGTTCTTCGCTCACGTTCCCTCCTGTCTTGCGTCGGCAAGGCGTTCGGTCGAGTCGCGGCCCCGAGCCTGATACCATGTTCAGCTTCGATGGCAACCCTGACCGTTGAGAATGGCCGCAAATACGCAGGAACCGACCCGTATCCGAGAGATTCCCTATAACTATACGTCCTTCTCCGACCGAGAGATCGTGGTCCGTTTCCTCGGCGAGCAGACCTGGGACCTGCTCAACGAACTCCGGGGCGAGCGGCGCACTGGGATCTCAGCCCGCATGCTCTTCGAGGTCCTCGGCGATCTCTGGGTTGTCTCCCGTAATCCTTACATCCAGGACGACCTGATCAATACCCCAAGGCGGCTGCGCGCGCTGGTCAGCTCCATGCACCACCGCGTCGACCAGATCTTCGCGCGCGCCGATGGCAACCAGAAAGGCATCGACCTGGGCGAACGGGCTCGCCGCGCGGTCCGCGATTTCGAGCAGCACTATCGCCGTCAACGTCAACGCCGACAGCGCATCAAGCGGCGGCTCGCGCGCCACACACGCAGCGACAACATCTGCTTCGACGGCCTCTCGCGGGTTTCCCACGCCACCGACGCCACGGACTGGCGCGTCGAGATCCCGTTCCTCGTCCTCACCCCGGATACCGAGGCGGAGATCGCCCCGCTGGTGGCGACCTGCATCGAGGAGGGGCTGACCATCATCCCCCGTGGTGGCGGCACCGGCTACACCGGCGGTGCCGTGCCGCTGGACGGCGACTCGGCGGTCATCAACACCGAGAAGCTTGATGCGATCGCTCCCGTCGAGGAAGTCGACCTCCCCGGGGTCGACGGACCGGTGAGCACCATCCATGTCGGTGCCGGCGCCGTCACCCGCCGGGTCAGTGAGCGCGCCGAGGCCCACGGTCGCGTCTTTGCCGTCGACCCCACCTCCCAGGACGCCTCGACCATCGGCGGCAACATCTCCATGAACGCCGGTGGCAAAAAGGCCGTCCTCTGGGGAACGACACTCGATAACATCGTCTCGTTCCGCATGATCACCTCCGAGGCCAAGTGGATCGAGGTCGAGCGCCTGGACCACAACCTCGGCAAGCTTGACGAGCTCGACACGGTGCGCTTTCGGGTCACGCACTACGCCCGGGACGGGCGCACCCAGGAGGGCGAGCCGCAGATCCTCAGTTTCTCGGGCACCTCGTTCCGCAAGCCGGGTCTCGGCAAGGACGTCACCGACAAGTTCCTCGGCGGCCTCCCCGGCGTCCAGAAGGAGGGCTGCGACGGACTGATCACCTCTGCGCGCATGCTCGTCCACCGCATGCCCGAGCACGAGCGCACCGTCTGCCTCGAGTTCTACGGCCACGACCTCCACGAGGCCGTGCCGGCGATCACGGAGATCCGTGACGACCTGCTCGCTGACGAGAAGGTGGCGCTGGCCGGTCTGGAGCACCTGGACGAGCGTTACATCCAGGCGGTGGATTACTCGCCCAAGGCCAACCGCAGCGAGATCCCCAAGATGATCCTTCTCGCCGATCTGGCCAGCGACGACCCCGACGCCGTCGCCGAAGCGTCATCGCGCATCGTGCGGCTGGCCAATGCGCGCAACGGCGAAGGCTTCATCGCGGTCTCGGCGGAGGCGCGGCGGCGCTTCTGGGCGGAGCGTTCCCGGACAGCCGCCATTGCCTCGCACACCAACGCGTTCAAGATCAATGAGGATGTCGTCATCCCGCTGGAGCGCCTGGCCGAGTACACCGAGGGCGTCGAGCGGATCAACGTCGAGCAGTCCATGCGCAACAAGCTCGCTATGCTCGACGAGCTGCTCGACTACCTGAACGGCGACATGCCCGAGGTCCGTCAGGTCAAGGACTTCGAGGACAGTGAGGAAGGCGACCGGATCCTCGCCGACAAGAAGGCAACCGCCCGTGAGCACCTGAGCCGCATCCGCGAGCGTTGGCAGCGGATCCTGGAGGCCTTCGACGACCGCGCCGCCGAGCGTGATGACCTCCTCGATGAGACGGCCCGCGCCGACTGCCGCCCGGAGGACCGGATCATCGATCTGCTCCTGCGGCGCAGCCTGCGCATCTCTTACCGCCGGGAGGTCGAGCGACCGCTGGAGGAGTTCTTCAAAGGCCGCGACTTGCAGCCGGTGCGTGCCCGCTTCACCGAGATCCACGACCGGGTTTTGCGCAGCCGCCTGTTCGTCGCCCTGCACATGCACGCCGGTGACGGCAACGTGCACACCAACATCCCGGTGAACTCCGGCGACTACGGCATGATGCGCGAGGCCGAGCGGATTGTGGACCGCATCATGGAGCTGGCGCAGTCCCTGGGCGGCGTGATCACCGGCGAGCACGGCGTCGGCCTGACCAAGATGCAGTACCTGGATCCGGAGCAGGTGCAGCGCTTCGCCGAGTTCATCGACCGCGTCGACCCGGAGGGCCGTTTCAACCGGGGTAAGCTCATGCCCGGTTCCGGTCTCGAGAATGCCTACACGCCCTCGCTCTTCCTCGTCGAGGAAGAGGCGCTGATCCTCGAGGAGAGCGAGCTCGGCGAGCTTAACCGCGATATCAAGGACTGCCTGCGCTGCGGCAAGTGCAAACCGGTGTGCAGCACCCACGTACCGCGGGCCAACCTGCTCTACTCACCGCGCAACAAGATCCTGGCCGCGGGGCTGATCATCGAGGCCTTCCTCTACGAGGAGCAGACCCGGCGCGGGCTGTCGCTGCGCCACTTCGACGTCATGAACGACGTGGCGGATCACTGCACCATCTGCCACAAGTGCCTCAAGCCCTGCCCGGTGAATATCGACTTCGGTGACGTCACCATCCGGCTGCGGGATATCCTGCAGCGGCGCAAGCAGCGGCGTACGCGCCTGCAGACCCGGGTGGCCATGGGCTTTCTGAACCTCACCGACCCGCGCCTGATCAAGGCCCTGCGCCTGGGCATGGCGCGCTTCGGGTTCGCGGCACAGCGCCAAGTATCGCAGACCCTGCGGCGACTCGGCGTCTTCCCGCTCAAGCGCCGCCCCGGCAGCACGACCGAGCGTTCCAGCATCCCCGCCCAGGCGGTGCACTTCCTCGAGAAGCCGATGCCGTCCAACGTGCCGCCTCAGGGCATGCGTCAGATCCTCGGTGCCGAGGAGTCGGACCATATCCCGATCATCCGCGACCCGCAGAAGACCGACGAGAACAGCGAGGCGGTCTTCTACTTTCCCGGGTGCGGCCC
Source organism: Halorhodospira sp. 9628 (assembly GCF_022228075.1). NCBI lineage: Bacteria > Pseudomonadati > Pseudomonadota > Gammaproteobacteria > Chromatiales > Ectothiorhodospiraceae > Halorhodospira > Halorhodospira sp. 9628. The sequence continues at coordinate 39,912 of NZ_JAJNRF010000003.1, read as the reverse complement.
GGAGCGACTGTTCAGCCAGGTGGGCATGGCCACCCTGGCCATGCTCCATGACGCCGGGGTGAAGACCGTTCTCCCTCCGGGGTACCTCTGCTGTGGCTACCCGCAACACGCCGGCGGCTACATCGATCGTGCCAAGCAGATCACTACCGCCAACCGGGTGCTCCTCCACCGGGTGGCCAACACCCTGAACTACATGGACATCCAGACGGTGGTCGTCTCCTGCGGCACCTGCATCAGCCAACTGGAACTCTACGAGTTCAACCGGATCTTCCCGGGGTGCCGCCTGATCGACATCCACGAGTTCCTGCTCGAGAAGGGCTATCGGCTGGAGGGCAGCGAGGCCACGCAGTACCTCTACCACGACCCCTGCCACCCGTCGATCAAGACGCAGAACCCGACGAGCGTGGCCACGGAGCTCATGGGCCAGCCCGTGCAGCTCTCCGATCGCTGCTGTGGTGAGTCGGGGGTCTTTGCCGTCTCCCGTCCGGATATCTCCAGTCAGGTGCGTCATCGCAAGCAGGAGGAGATCCGCCAAGGTGTCGAGTCGCTGACCGGGGCCGAGCGCGCCGAAGACGGCAACGTGCGGATGCTGACCACCTGCCCATCGTGCCTGCAGGGGCTGTCGCGCTATCGCGAGGACACGGGCGTCGAAACCGACTACATCGTCACCGAGATGGCCCGCGAACTCCTCGGCCGGGACTGGCAGGAGCGCTTCACGGAGCAGGCCCGGAAAGGCAGCCTGGAGAAGGTCCTGCTGTGACAACCGTAGGGTAGGCGACGGTGAGCGAGTTGATCGACGAGTTGCTGTGGCGATCCGGCACCTGGGTCCATGGGCATGTCCACGACATCGCCCTGGCCCTGGTGGCCACGCTGCTGGTGGTCTACGGGGGCAGCATCAACCGCTTCGTCGCCCGCCCCCTGCGGCCCTATCCGTGGCTGATGCGCGTGGGTGCCTTTGTCCTGATGTGCGCCTTCGGCTACGGTCTGGTCACGGTCTGGATCACGCCCCTGCTTGCCGAGGCCCTGCTGTATATCGAAACGCGCTACCTGGGCGTCGCGGTCATCGGCGCCTTCCTGGTCATCGGCTGGCTCGCCGAGCGCCGCAACCAGATCTGACGGCACCGTAGCGACCTCACCACAAGGAGTTCCACCATGCTGATCCTGCTGCTGGGCCTGATCCTGTTCCTCGGCACCCACTCGATCCGGGTTGTCGCCGACGATTGGCGGGCCAACCAGATCGCCGCCTACGGCGAGATTCCTTGGAAGGCCGCCTACTCGGTGCTCTCGCTACTGGGGCTGGTTATCGCCATTTACGGCTACGGGCTGACCCGGGTCGATGCCATCTGGGTGTGGACGCCCCCCACCTGGACCGCGCACCTGATGGCGCTAGTGATGATTCCGGCCTTCATCCTGCTCTTCGCCGCCTACGGGCCAGCCAACCGCATTCGCAACGCCATCGGCCACCCGATGTTGCTGGCGGTAGCACTGTGGGCCCTGGCCCACCTGATGGCCAACGGGCGCCTCGGTGACCTGGTCTTCTTCGGCGCCTTCCTGGCCTGGGCCGGCGTGATCTTCGTCTCGGCGCGGGAACGGGATCGCCGTCAGGCCACGACCCCGGCCGAACCGAAACGATTGGGGGATGCTTGGGCCATCGTCGGTGGGCTGATCGGCTACATCGTCTTCGCCCTGTTTCTGCACGTACCGATCACCGGCGTCCCGGCCCACTTGTAGGGACCCGGCACCCGATGGCGGGTCCCGCCAACGGGACCCGCCGGCTATCCTCCCAACCCGCCGGCTGCACGCGACCAGGCCTTGGGGAATAGGCTGACCACGGCACCGCCGCGGTACATGCCGATACCGACGGTATGGCCGTGATGGCGCAATACGCTGTGTCCTCCCTCGGCCAGGCCGACGCAACGCTCCGGCCCGGGGAACAGCGGCTCGCGGCGGAAAAAGGCGTGGACCTCGTCCCGGTCCAGCTCCAGCACGGGCCCCCGGGCACAATGGCCCAGGGCCATGACCCCGGCCGTGGAGGGCTTGGGCGGCCGGGTCTGCGCCCGCACTGCCGGAATCCCGCTGCGCACGACCGGCACCCCTCCCGCCGCGACATGGCCGGAGGCGACCACCTTGGCGTACTTGCTGCCCTCGAAGAAGGCCGTCAGCCCATCCAGAACATCCTCCGGCACTCCGAGTTCGCCCTTGAAGGTCTGCAGCAGAACCCGGGCGCTTGGCTCCTCCTGCACGGCAGGCAGGTCATCCGCTGGGTTCTCGCGCTCACCGCTGCCCACACGACGCAACACCGCCACGAAAAAGCCCCCGGTGTCGTTGTGGTGGGGCCACAGGCGTCCGCAGGACCCCATCTCGGCGCCGTAATGGGCCCCGTCCCATGCCTCCAGGCCTGGGCTCAAGTGCAGCCCCGACACCCTTGCAGGTACCAACTCGAACGCGCCCGGGGCTCGCTCGAGCGCGGCAGCGACCACCGCCTCGTTCTCTTCCGGGGCAAACGTGCAGGTCGAATAGACCACCGTCCCCCCGGGCCGCGTCAGCGCCATCCCGCGCAGCAGCAACCGCTTCTGCCGCTGAACGAGCCGCTCGCGGAACGTCGGTGATGTCGGCTCGGCGGCCGTCGCGGTCTTGCGAAAGGTGCCCTCGCAGCTGCACGGGGCATCGACAACGACCTTGTCGAAACGACCCGCAGCCCAGGGCATGCCCTGCCCGTCGCGAACGGTCTGGGAGACATTGAACAGCCCGTGCCGTTTGACCGCCTGACCGAGAGCTCCCAGGCGGCCGGCACTGGCGTCGTTCGCGACCACGGTGCCCCGATTAGCCAGGGCATCTGCAATCTGGACCGTTTTGTTCCCCGGGGCGGCACAGAGATCGAGGACCCGTTCGCCGGGTCGCGGATCGAGCAGTTGCACGGGCAACAGCGAGGCAGCTTCCTGGATCTGGTAGAGACCGGCGATGGCGCCCCAGTGGTGGCCAGGCCGGAATCCGCCTTCAACCAGTAGAGCATCCCCCTGCCAGCCCAGCGGCTGCGGATCCCACCCCTCGTCCCGCAAAAGGCTGGCCAGCTCATCTCTGGAAAGCCGCGTCGTATTGGCGCGCAGACACGGGGTTAGTGGCCGCTGAAGGGTGCCGCAGAAAGCCTCCCAGTCGTCAATCAGGGGTCGGTAGCGGGTATAGGCGCTCTCACCCCGGGCCAGATCCTCGGGCGGCTGGTATCGCTCTCTTCGGGCCACGCTCCCTCCGGGTCAAAACCGTTTATTGTAACCGGCCGCGAATCCTTCGGGCACGATGGAAGCTGCACAGCGCCCGCGTCCTTCCCAATAACCCTGCAGTCTGTGCGAAACTGCCCCGAAGAAAACCGCCCTTGTGCGGGCCCGGTCCGGGGGTGTGCCGGACGATCCGGGAGGAGACCGATGCAGCAAAGGGGCGATGCCGGCAAACGCTCCGGGGCTTTCACCACCGCCGGTCCGGGCAACGCCCCCGTGGGGGTTCAGACCTGGCTGGCAGCGCTGGATGCCATCGAGGTTCCAATCTTTATCCACGATGCCGAGCACCGGATCGTCGAGGCTAACCGGGCCTACTACGAGCAGGTCGGCCTACACCCTGAAGACGTGCTTGGGCGCCCCTACTACGAGATCTTCCCCCGACGCGACGGCCCCCTGCCCGGCTGCCGCCACGGACTCCAAGCAGCACAATCCGGGCACGGCAAGAACGATCCGACCGGGGACGCGGCGCTGGAAGAACGCTTCACCGTGGATACCGGCGAAACCTTCCTGTCGCGCTCCTTCGCCGTACACGACGAGGAGGGCACCTACCGGCACTCGGTGCACATCCTGGAGGACATCACCGAGCGCAGCCGTGCGGAACGGGAACAGACCCGGATCCACCAGGCCTTGCGCGAGCGCGAGGAGCAACTCCACCGACTGTTCGAGAACATGACCGAGGGCGTGCTGGTGGTCACCCCGGACGGTACCGTGCGTTACGCCAACCCGAGTGCGGCACGGCTCTTCGCGCGCGACAGCGCAACCCTGATCGGGGCCGTGATCGGCCTGCCCATCGGCGGACCCGATGCCCAGGAAATCGAGCTGCGCAGTCCCGGCGGGGAGTTGCGGACGGTCGAGATGCGCGTGCGTGAGATCCACTGGCAGGACCAGCCAGCCCACCTGCTCAACCTGCGCGACGTGACCGAGCGCAAGCGCATCGAGACCGAACTGCGCCAGGCCGCTATCGTCTTCGAAGAGGCCCGGGAAGCCATCCTGGTCACCGATGCCGAACAGCGCGTGGTCGCGGTCAATCCGGCTTTCACCGAGATCACCGGGTATGCCGAGCAGGAAGTCCTCGGCAAGGACCCGGCGCTGCTCTACTCCGGTTTCCACGATGAGGGCTTCTACGAGGCCATCCACCGGGCCCTGGCCGAGCGCGGCTACTGGACCGGGGAGATGTGGAACCGGTGCCGGGATGGCACCACCTTCGCCAGCCTGGTTACGATCCGCGCGGTCTATGACAGTACCGGGCAGCTGACCCATTACATGGCGGTGCTCGCCGATATCTCCCGGCTCAAGGAGTATCAGAGCCAGCTGGAGCGGATCATGCACTCAGATCCGCTCACCGGCCTGCCCAATCGCCTGGTGTTCCAGGATCGCCTCCATCAGGCCCTGGTGACCACGCAGCATCACACCGGCTGTTTCGCCGTTCTCTCCCTGGATCTCAACGATCTCAAGGCGATCAACTACAGCCTCGGCCACGCGGTGGGCGATGCCATCTTGCAGCAGCTCGCCGAGCGGCTGAGCGCCACCCTGCGCGAGGAGGACACCGTAGCCAGGCTGGGCGGCGACGAGTTCGGTGTACTGCTCCTCGGCGTCCGGGACGCTAGCGAGGTGGCAACAATCACCGAGGGATTGAGCCGGGCGTTGGATGCCCCCTTCCAGATCGCCGACCGGAGCATTCCCATCGCCGCGAGCATCGGCATCGCTGTCTATCCCGAACAGGAAGCCGGTGCGGCCGACCTCTTCCAGCAGGCGAATGCTGCCATGCATCAGGCCAAGCGCGAGGGCATCAACTACCGCTTCTTCAGCGAGGAACTCACCGAGCAGGCCCGCGAACGGGTTCAGCTGGGCAGCGAGCTGCGCCAGGCCCTCGACGAGGGCGGGTTGGAACTCCACTACCAACCCCAGATCGAGCTGAGTAGCGGTGCCTGGGTGGGGCTGGAGGCCCTGGTCCGCTGGCACCATCCGGTACAGGGCTGGATCAGCCCGGAGCGGTTCATCCCGGTGGCCGAACGCATCGGCCTGGTGACCGCGCTGGGCGCCTGGGTCCTCGAGCAGGCCTGCCGGCAGGGACGCGCCTGGCTCGACGCGGGCTTTAACTTCGGCCGCCTGGGGGTCAACTTCGCCGCCCCGGAACTCACTGCGCCCGATCTCGGCCAGCGCGTACTGGCCACGCTCGAGCGCACGCGGCTACCGGCCCGCCACTTGGAGATCGAGGTCACCGAGCGCCTGCTGGTGGATCCCGATCCGGTGGTGATCGAGCAACTGCAACAACTGCGCGATCACGGCGTCACGGTGGCGCTCGACGATTTTGGAACCGGCTACTCGGCGCTTAGCTACCTGCGGGACCTGCCGGTGGACCGGCTCAAGATTGACCGCAGCTTCGTCGACGGTCTGCCGGAAGACGAGCGCACACTGGCCATCGCCCAGGCGATCGCCGGCCTCGGCCGTAATCTCGGTTTTACCATCATCGCCGAGGGGGTCGAGACACCGGCGCAGCGTGAGGCGCTCATCGGCATCGGCTGCCCCTGGGCCCAGGGGTTCCTGTTCGCCCGGCCCGCGCCGGTCGCCGGGATCGAGGCCATGGCCCCGCACTTCCCGCGGGGCGCCCTATAGCGAAGGAGGCGGAGAAGCCGGCCGCGCAAAATAGAAGCCCTGCAATAGGTCGACACCGACTTCGCGCAGCCACTCGGCCTCATCCCGCTCCTCGACCCCTTCGGCAACGGTCGTGGTGCCCAAATTGCGGGCCATGCCGACCATTGCCTCGACGATGGTCGCCTGCCCCGGGTTGCGATGCACGTGCCGGATCAACTCGCGGTCGATCTTCACGAAGTCCGGCTCAAGATCCTTGAGCAGATTCAGGGAGCCGTAGCCGGCCCCAAGGTCGTCCAGGGCGATGCGGAACCCACCCTGCCGATACTGATCCACGATGTGGCGCAGGTGACGGTGGTCGGAGATCGCTTCGGTCTCGACAACCTCGAAGACAATGCGCCGCGGGTCCAGGCCAAGTTTCTCCACGGCGCCCACGGTGGTGCGCAGGCAAAAGGCCGGGTCGTAGATGGCCGTTGGCCGGAAGTTGATGAACAGGTTGGCCTGAATCCCCTGGAGGTGGCTATCACGGATCGCCGCCACGCGCGCCAGTCGATCCAGGTGAAACTCCAGATCAGCCAACTCCGCCGCCCGGAACATCGCCCCGGGTGCGATCACCCCCCCGTCGCCGCCGACCCCGCGCATCAGGCACTCGTAGGCGAACACCCGCTGCGGATCCCGTGCATCAACGAGGGGCTGATAGTGGATCTGGATCCGCTCGCTGCGGATAACCTCCAGCAGCCACTCGTGCTCGGCGCGAGCCACCCAGGTGGAAAGCGGACGGGACTGGAACAGCGACCGGGCGTCGAACACCTCACCGTGCTCCATGAAGACAGCGGAACCGGCGGCCATCTCTGGTTCGCTCATCAGCGGCTCCAAGGCGGCGAGCAGCACCGGCAGCGCCTGCCCCGGTACCTCGACTCCCATGACCCCGGCCGCCGGGAACCGCACCCGCCACCCGGCGTCACGCAGTCGGACGTAGACCCGATCCCGCGTGTGCTGCAGCGGCGGGGCCAGGTAGAACGTCCCCGGGGCCGGACTCAGATCGGGCAGCTCCGGGCTGCCGGGGCAGATGGTGGGAACTTCAATGGTCATCGGTACGCTGCTCTCCTTGGGTGACGACTCCGTACGGTGGCGGACAGCCCCGCGCTGCTGCGGTTTTTTCACGCCTAGCCTAATGCATGGCCCCGGAGAACTCCCATAGTGGTGCCGGCGAATCTGGCACAATGCGGCTGTCTCACCACAACGGGGGTTCCCATGGAAGATCCGCGCGCTGTCTCCACGGGCATTGCCGGCCTCGACGAGATCCTCGATGGCCTGCGCCTGGGGGACAACGTCGTCTGGCGTGTCGAAGATCTCGACGACTACCGGGCATTCCTCAGGCCTTTTGTGGAGACCGCCCGCGAACAGGGGCGTGCCATCATCTACCTGCGCTACGGGCAGCACGCCCCCCTGCTCAACCCCGGCTCCGGCGTCCGGGTGGTGGAGATCGATGCCCGCGGCGGCTTCGAGGCCTTCACCAGCCGCGTCTATCAGTTGATCACGGACTACGGCCGCGGCGCCTTCTACGTCTGCGACTGCCTGACCGATCTCCTCCAGGCCTGGACCACCGATTACATGGTGGGCAACTTCTTCCGTGTCGTCTGTCCATACCTTTTCGAGCTCGACACGGTCGCCTACTTCGCCTTGTGCCCGCACAGTCACTCCCACGGCACCCTGGCGCGGATCCGCGAGACCACCCAGGTACTGATCGACGTGCGCCGGGCCGGCGATGAGGTGCATATCCAGCCCGTCAAGGTCTGGCGGCGGCACTCACCGACCATGTTCCTGCCCCATCGCCAGCGCGGCGAGCGGTTCTTGCCGGTGACCGACAGCAGCGACGCCACGCGGTTGCAGGACCGGCTGGAGCGCCAGCACCAGGAGGATCGTCAGCGCCGCCTGCTCGACTACTGGGATCGCTTGTTCCTCAGTGCCGGGGAATGCCTGGATCAACCCGCCGACGACCCCCAGAGGTGCGCGATCCTCGAGGAGCTGCTCGGGGCGTTGGTCGGGCACGACCCGCGCCTGCTGGGGCTCGCGCGGCAGTACCTCGGTCTCGACGATCTGCTGGCCGTGCGCGCGCGGATGATCGGCAGCGGGCTGATCGGCGGCAAAGCGGTGGGCATGCTGCTGGCGCGCAACATCCTGCTGGCCGAGGACGCACAACGCTGGCAGGCGGCGCTCGAACCCCACGACTCCTTCTACCTGGGTTCCGACGCTTACTACGCCTACATCGTGCACAACGGATGGTGGCCGCGGTTAATGCGCCAGCGCACCGAGGCGGGTTACTTCGAGGAGGGGCGCGAACTGCACCGGGCCATGCTCGAGGGTGAGATGCCGCCAGAGATCCGCCCGGAGCTCGAGCGCATGCTCGATCACTTCGGGCAGTACCCGATCCTCGTGCGCTCCAGCAGCCTTCTGGAAGACGGCTTCGGCAACGCGTTCGCCGGCAAGTACGAGAGCATCTTCTGCGTTAACCAGGGCAGCCCGGAGCAGCGACTCGCCGAGCTTGAGGAGGCCATCCGTCGGGTTTACGCCTCCACGCTGGCCGAGGATGCCCTGGTCTACCGTCGGCAACGGGGGCTCGATCGCCTGGAAGAGCCGATGGCCCTGCTCATGCAGCGGGTCAACGGGCGCTACCACCGCCATCTCTACCTCCCCGATGCCGCCGGGGTCGGCGTCTCACGCAACCCCTTCGTCTGGGACGCGGGGCTCGACCCAAAGGCGGGCATGCTGCGCCTGGTGATGGGCCTCGGCACACGGGCGGTGGATCGCATCGGCACGGACCACGCCTGTGTCGTCGCCCTCGATCAGCCCCACCGCCGCCCCTTCCGCGACCGGGACGACCTCTACCGGTTCTCGCAGCACGAGGTCGACTGCCTCGATGTCAACGCCAACAGCCTCGCCTCCCTACCCCTGCGGGAGCTGGTTGCCCAGGCCGAGGACCTCCCGCTGGAGCGGCTCGGTGAGCTAGACCGTGCGGCCACGCAACGGGCCCGCGAACTCGGCGACAGCAACCCGGTCTGGCGGTTGACCTTCACCCCGCTGCTGCGCAGCGAGGATTTCGTCACCCGGGCCGCAGCCATGCTGCGGACGCTGGAGTCTGCCTACTGCCACCCCGTGGACGTGGAGTTCACCGTGCATCTGGATGAGGCCGGCACCGCCTCCTTCAATCTGGTCCAGTGCCGCCCTCTGCCCACGCGTGGCGAGGGCTCGTTGGCGCCACTGCCCGAGTCGGTCCCCGAAGAGCGACTGTTCATGCAGAGTGAGGGCCACTTCATGGGCGGCAATCTGGATCTGCACCCGGGGCACATCCTCCGGGTCCACAGCAGCCGCTACGCTGCCCTGAGTCGTGAGGCGAAGCATCAGGTGGCCACACTCATCGGCGTGCTCACCCGCCGCTTGGCCGAGGAGGAACCCGGCGCACCCATCGTGCTCATCGGACCGGGCCGTTGGGGGACCAGCAGCCCAGAGCTGGGTGTGCCAGTCGGCTTCGCGGACATCAGCCGCGTGGCGGTCCTCGCCGAGGTCGCGGAGATGGGATCGGAGGTGGTGCCCGATCTCTCCTTCGGGTCCCACTTCTTCCAGGATCTGATCGAATCGGGGATCGCGTACGTGGCGCTGTTCCCGGGAAGGCCCGGCAGCACCTACCGGCCGCAATGGCTCGACGGCGGCCCGGCACAGCCTGCCGAGACGCCCCGCGGCCAGGGCGCCCCCGACGACGTATCGGCGGCGGTCGAGCACTTCCGCGTTCCGCCCGGAAGACTGCGCCTCGCCGCCGACCTCGTCGAGCAGCGCCTCCTGGCCTACCAGCCCTAGATCAGCCCCATCGCTACCATGGCATTGCTGACCTTGATGAAGCCGGTGATGTTGGCACCGGTGACGTAGTCCCCGGGGACACCGAACTCATCGGCGGTTTCGTAGCAGTTGCGGTGGATGTCGACCATGATCTCGTGCAACCGCTCCTCGGTGTGCTCGAAGGTCCAGGAGTCGCGGCTGGCGTTCTGCTGCATCTCCAGGGCGCTGGTGGCCACGCCGCCGGCGTTGGCCGCCTTGCCGGGACCGTAGGCGATCCGGGCCTCCTGGAACATGCGGACCGCCTCGGGCGTACAGGGCATGTTGGCCCCCTCGGCCAGCGCGGTGCAGCCTTTGTTCAGAAGCTCCCGCGCGTCCTTGCCGCTGATCTCGTTCTGCGTTGCGCAGGGCAGCGCCACGTCACAGGGGACGGTCCAGATGTTGCCATCCTCGACGTACCGGGCCTTCGGCCGCTCGTCGGCATAGACGGAAATGCGCCGCCGCTCCACTTCCTTGATACGCTTGATGCGCTCGAGGTCGATGCCGTCTTCGTCGACGACGATACCACTCGAATCGGAGCAGGCGATGACCTTGCCGCCCAGCTTGCGGATCTTGTCCATGGCGTAGATAGCCACGTTGCCCGAGCCGGAGACCACGCAGGTCTTGCCCTCAAGATCCTCTCCACGGGCCTTGAGCATCTCCTGCAGGAAGTAAACGGTGCCGTAACCCGTCGCCTCCTTGCGGGCGCGGCTACCGCCCCAGGTCAACCCCTTGCCGGTGAAGACACCGGATTCGTAGCGGTTGGTGATCCGCTTGTACTGGCCGAAGAGGTACCCCACCTCTCGCTGACCGACGCCGATGTCACCGGCGGGCACATCGGTGTACTCGCCGAGGTAGCGGTAGAGTTCGGTCATCAAGCTCTGGCAGAACCGCATGATCTCGTCGTCCGAGCGGCCCTTCGGATCGAAGTCGCTACCCCCCTTGCCGCCGCCGATGGGCATGCCAGTGATGGCGTTCTTGAACACCTGCTCGAAGCCAAGGAACTTGATGATGCCCAGGTACACCGAGGGGTGGAAGCGCATGCCGCCCTTGTAGGGGCCCATGGCGCTGTTGAACTCCACCCGGAAGGCGCGGTTGATGTGGATCTCCCCGTTGTCGTCTTGCCAGGGAACCCGGAAGATGATCTGACGCTCCGGCTCGCAGATCCGCTGGATGATCTTGTGGTCCGCGAACTCCGGGTACTTGCTCATGACCGGGCCGAGGGTCTCCAGGACCTCGTGCACCGCCTGGTGAAACTCACTCTCGCCAGGGTTGCGGCGAACAACATCCTGATAGATCGGTTCCAGTTTCTCGTCGAGCCGTGCGGTCATCTTCTTCTCCGTTTTTCAGTGCCCCGGAGACCCGTGCGGCCCCCGACAGGACGATATCTCTTCTCCGGCGGGCGCCCGGACGGATCCGGCACCCACCGACAGGATCTCAGGCGCGGGAAGTCTGCACTAAAAACGGACCCGTGTGCACCATCCCGGTGCCACGGCGATCATCTCTGTGCGGCATACGGTCGCCGGTGAACGGCTCAGACGCCGCGGATCGCCCCTGCCATCCGCTCGATGCCAGCGAGGGTAAAGACCAGGATGATCAGGATGATCAGCACTGCCACCGACCAGGTCAGCACACGCCCCCAGAACGTGCCCTCAAGGATCTCTCGCAAGCGGCCCATAACGATACCCCAATCTCTCGCGACCACGGTCTCGGCCTCATCGAGAGTTTGATGCAGCGTGCTCCTGCTCGTTCCACGCTGCGACATCAAGCCGTGGGCAGCTTTGCCACGTCAGTTGTTGCCGCCCGACGGCCCCTTGCCGCACATGTCCGCGATCGCGCAGACCCCGCACCCCCCGTGACCGGCCCCTTCCCCCTCCGGCGTGGTAGGCCCGAGTTCCGGGTGCCGGCGCGCGAAACGGCGCGCCGCACCCTGGACACCGACCCAGCCGACAACCAGCGCAAAGATGACGAGGAACGCCGCAACGTAGGTGCCCATATCGGCTACCCCCCGAGTCCAGCGAAGCCCATGAACGCCAGCGACAGGACCCCGGCCAGCATCAGGCTCATCGCCGCGCCGCGGGCCACGGAGGGCACGTCGGCCAGATCGACCTGCTCGCGCAGGCCCGCCATCAGTACGATCGCCAGGATGAACCCGGCGCCGGCGCCCAGGCTGTAGGTCACCGACTGCAGGAAATCGTACTCGTAGCTGGTCTGGAACAGCGCCACGCCCAGGATCGCGCAGTTCGTGGTAATCAGCGGTAGGAAGATGCCCAGTGCCCGGTAGAGGGGCGGGCTGAACTTCTTCACCACCATCTCCACCAGCTGCACCGCCGAGGCGATGACGGCGATGTAGGCGATCAGGCTCAGGAACTCGAGCTCGAAGTAGCCCAGCACGATGTTGATGCCGTAGGCGGCCAGCGACGCGATGAGCATGACGAAGGCACTCGCCACGCCCATCGGAAAGGCCGTGCCCAGCTTGCCCGACACCCCGAGGATGGGGCAGATGCCGAGGAACAGGGCGAGCACGAAGTTGTTGATGATCGCCGCATTGAGGAAGATGTAGCTCAGGGAATCAGCGTCCATCGGCGGTCGCCTCCTTACCGGCAGCGGCGCGCTTGTTCTGCCGCTCCTTGATCCAGGCAAAGAGCAGCAGCCAGCCGGCGAGCACGAAGAACCCGCCCGGCGGCAGCAGCATGATCACCCAGGGCTCGAAACTGTCGGCGAAGACCTGAATACCCAGGATCTCCCCCGCCCCGAGGAGCTCACGCACGGTCCCGAGGCAGAGCAGTGCCAGCGTGAAACCGGCCCCGACGCCGAGGGCGTCAATCAGCGTCTTACCCAGCGGCTTGCGCGACGCGAACGCCTCGGCCCGGCCGAGGATCATGCAGTTGGCCACGATTAGCTGAATGAACGCCCCGAGGGCGTTGTAGATATCCAGGCTGATCGCCTGAATCGCGTAGTCGACCACCGTGACGAAGCTCGCGATGATCACGATATAGGAGGCGATGCGCACCTCCTTGGGGATGAAATCGCGCAGAATGGAGACCAGCCCGGTGGAGCAGACCAACACGAAGGTCGTAGCCAGCCCCATCGCCAGCGCGTTCTCGGTGGTGTTGGTCACGGCCAGCACCGGGCACATCCCCAGGAGCATCACGAAAACGGGGTTCTCCCGCCAGATGCCGCTGAGGAAGGTATCCATGGTGATCGGTTCTTGCTCACGCTTGGCAGCCATCACTCATTCCTTTCCAGCTCGGACCAGTGCCCCTGGAGCTGCGGCAGTCGCTCGTCCGCGCTCCGGTGCAGCATGTCTCCGATGGCTTCGGCGGAGACGGTGGCCCCAGTGATCCCGTCAATATCGCCGGGATCCTCGCGCTCTCCCGGGTCTACGGTGCGGATGCCGTGCTTCAGTCCGGTACCGTCCTCATTCAGTGAGGCGTCCAACCCTTCGATACTGCCCAGGAAGTCCGGATCGGTCTCGATCCGGTCCCCCAGACCCGGCGTCTCCTGGCTCTCCAGGACGGACATGCCGACAATGCACGCGCAGGACGGGTCGTAGCCGTAGAGGATGCGGATCACATCCGCATACCCTCGCCCCGAGGCCTCTAGCGCCACTCCGGCCAGGGCGCCGTCCTCGGTATAGCCGGCGTGGATGATCGGGCCTCGCTCCTGGGCGTCCTCCTTCGGCACCGGGCCCTCGTCGGTCAGCACGAAATCCCGGCGTTGCGTAGCCCCGGGGATGACGTCGAAGACCGCCTGCTGCAGCGCCCGTTCGTGGTTCTCGGCGATGATCGGCCGGGTCCACTCGACCACGCTGACCACCAGCAGCCCGGCGAACAGCGCGATCACCCCCAGCGTCCCGATCAGTCGCAGGCTGGAGGTCGGCGTCGGCGCCATCTGCTGGGACTGGGCTGCTTCGCTCATTACCCCCTCCTCTTGCGCAGGCCATACATCCGCGGCTGGGCAATGCGCTCGATCAGCGGCACCGCCGCATTACCGAGCAGGATCGCGTACATCACACCCTCGGGAAGACCACCGAAAAAGCGGATAATGACCGTCAGGAAGCCGATCAGGATGCCGTAGATCCAGATTCCGGCCGGCGTTACCGGCGACGAGGACATATCGCTGGCCATGAAGAAGGCGCCCAGCATCAGGGCCCCGGAGGCCAGCACGAAGAGCGGATCCGGGTAGGCGGCGGGATCTAGGGCGTAAAACACGCCGGCCGTGGCCGCGGCACTGCCCAGCACCGAGACCGGCACGCGCCAGTTCACCGCGCCACGCAGCACAAGGAAAAGGCCGCAGACGAGGACCAACAGCGCCGAGGTCTCCCCGGCCGAGCCGGCGATGGTCCCGAGCATGAGGTCCCACGTTTCGGTGGCGATCTGCCCCTCGAACTTCCACTCGGCCAGCGGGGTCGCCGTTGTGTACGCGTCCACCGAATCCGGCGTCATGAACGGCAGGGCCAGCGTCGACGGCAGAAACTCCGTGAAACGATCAGCCAGGCCGGCCTGCGTCCAAGTGGAAGACGCCTCGGGGAAGGCCGCGGCGGCGAAGGCACGGCCAAGCAGCGCCGGGTTGAACGGGTTGTAGCCCAACCCCCCGAACAGCGCCTTGCCCAGGGCGATGGCCACGAAAGCCGATACCGCCGCCATCCACAGCGGGAAGGCCGGCGGCAGCGTCAGGGCCAGCAACAGCCCGGTAATGACCGCACTGTAGTCCCCGATCGTACTCGCACGACCCGATAGCTGATTGAACAGCTGCTCGGTCAGGACCGCCGTGACGGTGGTCACCACTAGCAGTGCGGCGACACTGATGCCGAACTGGTAGACCGAGAAGGCACACACCGGCAGCAGAGCCAGGACCACCGAGCGCATGATGCGCTCGACCGTGTCCGGCTCCTTGATGTGGGGCGATGTCTTGATCTCGATACGCGGGCGCATTAAGAGGCTCGCTCCCGATTCAGCGATTTGGCAATCCGGAAGTACTGCACCAGTGGGATGTTCGAGGGGCAGACGTAACTGCAACAGCCGCACTCGAAGCAGTCATTGAGATGGAAGCGCTCTTCCATGGCCTCGTACTGCCGCTTGGCTGCAAGCCGCCCGAGCTCAGCCGGGTTGAGCCCCACCGGACACACCTCCACACAGCGACCGCAGCGGATGCACGGCTGCGTCGGCGGGCGATCGGTCTCATCGCCGACCCCCTCGGGCAGCACCAGCACCCCCGAGATCCCCTTCGTGACCGGCACATCCAGGAACGCCACCGTGTTCCCCATCATCGGCCCACCGAGGATGATTCGGCTCGGATCATCTCCCTCGAAGCCGACCTCCTCGAGCAGGTAGCGCAGCGGCGTGCCGACAGGGACCCGATAGTTGCCGGGGCGTTCCACGCCGGGACCGGCCACGGTGATGACGCGCTCGATCAGCCCCTCCCCACGCGGGAGCAGGTACCCGAGCTGCGCCATGGTGCCGATGTTGTTGACCACGGCCCCGATCTCGTAGGGCAGGCCACCCGAGGGCACCTCCCGGTCAAGTAGGGCCTTGATCAACATCTTCTCCGAGCCTTGGGGGTACTTGGACTTGAGCTGCACCACCCGGATGGCGTCTTCTTCGGCGACCGCCTGCTGCAGCGCGGCGACGGCATCGGGCTTGTTGTCCTCGACGCCGATCACCGCCTCCGGAGCACCCACCGCCCGCATCGCCAAGCGCACGCCGGCGATGATGGACTCGGTGGCTTCGATCATCAGCCGGTGGTCGGTACTGAGAAAGGGCTCGCATTCGCAGCCGTTGACCACCAGCGTGTCGATGGCGTAGCCCTCCGGCACCGAAAGCTTCAGGTGGGTAGGAAACGACGCCCCCCCCTGCCCGACGATCCCGGCGTCCTGAATGGCCTCGATGAGCTCCTGACGCGAGAGGGCATCGAGATCCCGCTCCCGGCTCCAGCGCACCACCTGACTATCGCCCGGAGCCGTGCGCAGGAGAATCGCCTCGGTCTTGGGACCGCGGGCGGTGGGCATGAGCTCGACCCCCTCCACGGTACCGGTCACCGGGGCGTGGATCGGAACCGAGGGCCAGCCATCCGCCTCGGCGATCGGCTCACCGCGGCTCACCTCCTGCCCACGGGTCACCAGCGACCGCGCCGGACGCCCGAAGTGCTGCGTCAGCGGCAGCACCATGCGCGGGGCAAACGACAGACGCCGAATGGGCTGCTTGCGGGTCTGATCCTTGCGCCCCGGGGGCTCAATCCCCCGGGGGAAGGTCAGTCCACCCAGAAAGGACAGCACGCTCATGGTCAGTTGAACTTCTCTGCCCGCTTGATGAGCTTGTCCAGGCCCGGCTCGTTCGGGTCGAACGGGGTGCCCGGGTGGATCGCGAACGAGGCGCACTTCTCCGCCGCGCGGACGATGTCCTTGAACGACGCCCCCTTCGGATCCTTCACAACGACCTGCTTGTTGTCGTCGTACTCAAAAACGCCGGGGGCGATGTCGATGCAGTCATCGCACGCGGTGCACTCGTTGCTCTCCACCCACACCGGATCGTGGGCTGCGGTAGGCGCGGCATCGGCAGCGCCCCCGTCATCGGCCCCCTGACCCTGCGCGCCCGCGGAGGACACCGCCGACTCGGGGGCGGCTAGCGCGCCGGCCAGCTGGCCGGAATCCTCGCCGCTGGCCATGGAGACCAGGGCCGCGCTGATCCGTTGCGCCATCTCCTGACGCGTCCGGGCAGCCACGGCCTGCTCATCGACCTCTTCACGATCCAGTCCGAGCAGACCCTTGAGCTGATGCCAGAAGTCACGTCGCTCCTCGGTCGAGCGGACCAGCTCCTCGGAGACGATGACCCGGACCAGTCGGTTCTGCTTGTCCACGGCCCAGATGTAGGGGAACAGGCCCTCGCGATCCTCTTCGTCGAGCTCCAGCAGCTCCACCAGCGGGATCATGTCGTCGTTCCACTTCTCCGGCGGCACCTGCTTGAAGTGCTTGCGGAAGCGACCCTCGGTCAGCGCGAAGTCGGCAAAGGTCATGGGTAGTTCCATGCTCTGCTCCGCGCCCTCCTCGTCGAGGTAGTTGAGGGTGTACGTCGGCCAGTCCTGCTCGACCTCAGGGTTACCCTCGAGATCACTGCACTCGCGGAACGTGGTGCCGCGATCCGGGTTGTAGCGGAACAGCGGGTAGGCCCGGCCGTCCACTGCCATACGCGACTGCATGAAGGCCACATCGTCCCCCACTCCGTGCTCCGGCGGGCAGACGGCGTAGACGTTGAACACCGCTGGACGCCGGGTGTTGAGACCCTCGATGAAGCTCTCCAGCAGGTGCGTGACGTTGGCGATGGTCCCCTGCGCGACATAACTGGTGCGGTGGGCCATGCCGATGAGGCTGATCTCCTTGCGGATCTCGTTCTTGCCCTTCCAGGCCTTGCCGTAGGGCGCCATGTCCGAGACCTGGCTGATGAACCCAGAGGTGCAGGCCTGGCCACCGGTGTTGGAGTAGACCTGGGTATCGAGCACCAGCACCTTCACCGGCTTCCCGGACATCATGGCCCGCGACAGGTTTTGGAAGCCGATGTCGTACATGGCGCCGTCGCCGCCCAGGCTGACCACCGGCGGGCACAGGGCGTACTCCTCGTCGGTGAAGTTCTCCCAGTTGAACTGGGCGAAGAACGCGTCGTGCTCGGCCGGATCGTACTTGCCGGCGAGTTCGAGTTCGGCCATGCGGATGGCCTTGAAGCCATCGGCCATCTTCGACATGTGCCCCTCGAAGATGCCCACTGCCATCGACGGGCTGTCCTGGAACAGGTGGCTGGTCCACGGGAACGGATAGGGGTTGTAGGGATACGTGCTCCCCCAGACCGAGGTGCAGCCTGTGGCGTTGATCACGCCCATGTGGGTACGGCCGCGGCCGGTCGGCCCCTCGGTGTAGCGCCAGCGCAGATCCTTGAGCCGGGCCAGCACGTCGGTAGCCCACTTCAGCCAGTCGGGATCCACAGTCTGGCTGCCCCGCCCCTCATCCAGCGTGCCGGACAAGCGCGAGAGCGTCAGGTCACGGTCCGAGTGTGCCTGGATGGCCTCGTGGACCGCGTGGACGTCGGAGATATCCATGCCTTCGGCCAGCTTGAGGCGGATGTGCTGCTCCAGCCGGGCGATCAGGTCGTCAATCTTCTTGACGTGCTCCTTGACCCGGGGCTGCATCAGCGCCGAGACCGTGGAGGTAAACAGGTGCACCGCGGTCTTCTCGCCGCAGCCCAGGCATGCGCCGTCGCCGGCGTTCAACGACTCGTAGTTGGTCTTATCGAGCAGCAGCGTCTCCAGGGCGCCGATGCCCTCATCCAGGTCGTCGATGCGGATGTAATCCTTGCTGGTGCTCGGCAGATCAAGCCAGAAGTCCCAATTGCGCCGCATTCGGTCGACGTCGTCCTGGGTCTGTGTCACCGCCTCGAGGGCACCCTCGTCACAGATGCGGACGCACTCCATGCACCCCTTGCAGGTATACGGATTGACCGCCAGGGAGAACAGACCGCCACTGCCGGGGCTGCGCTTCTCCTGCGCGGAGAAGAACGGCTTGGTGACGGCGAACTGGAAGTCGCCGATCTGCTCGCGCAGCGATGCCAGCTCCCGCTCCAGACGCTCCTTATCGCCGCCATCGAGCGTGCTATCGGCCAGCAGGCGCTGGATGGAGTCGTCGAGTTCAGCGTGGAAGTCGGCCTCCTCGCCGGCCTCGAGCAGCGCACTGCGCAGCCGCTTCTCAAGATCGCGCACGGCGCGCCGCAGATGGCGTGTCGGCTGGGTCTTCTCGATACGACGCACGCCGGTGTCGAAGATCTCGCCGATGCTGTTGACCAGCCCGGGCAGTGCGGTGTCCGGACAGACCGCGTAGCAGTCCCCGCAGGCCGTGCACTTGGCCGGATCCCAGGCGGGGTACTCGAAGCGTACCTGGGTCATGTCCCGGTAGATCGCCGTGGACGCCGGGATCAGCGACTGCGCCATGAAGGGATCGGCCAGGTTGTCACTGCCCTGCCCGGCGACATAGAAGCTGCCGGTCTGCTCCCAGAAACGGTGGATATCCGAACGCGCATCCTCGGACTTGGGCAGACGCTTGAGCATCACCGGCATCTCCGGCATGGCCCGCTGCTCGCCCGAAGCCGGCGCCACGGCACCGCTGAGGGTCTTGTCGGTGATCTCCACCAGTTCATCGAAGCCGCGGCGGACCACCCGCAGGTTGTCCTCCACCACGCGGCGCCCCTTGCTGCCGAACTTCTGCTCGAGCTGCTCCTCGATAGCGCGGAAAAGTGAGTCACGTGTCAGGCCGCGGCGCTGCATAAGCGGCGACGACGCGAAAAACGCGCCCTGGAAGGCAATGCCCTGCATGCGGAACTGCAGATCGGCATCCGAGGCCTCGTCCCGGGCAATCTTGAACGCATCGAGATAGTAGACGTGGATATCGTTCTCGACGATGTAGCGCTGGGCCTCCGCCGGGAAGCTCTCCCAGACGGCTGCCGGCGAGTCCAGGTTCGACTGGATGACGAACGTCCCGCCCTTGGCCAGGCCGGCCAGCGGGTTGGAGTGATCGAAGACGTTCGGATCCGGCGACAGGACAACCTCGACCTCCTTGAGCTCGCTGCTGACCCGGATTGGCTCCGGCGCAGCAGCCAGGTAATAGGTGGTCGGCTGCCCCTTCTTCTCGGAGCCGTACTTCGGGTTCGCCTTGATGTGGAAGTCGAGCAGGTCGAAGAGCGTCATGGCCAGGTTCTTGCCGGTGGTCATGGCGCCCCAACCGCCAACCGAGTGCAGCCGCGCGGTGATCGCCTCATCGGGCATCAGGCTCGGGTTCTCGGAACCGCGCAGTGCCATCTTCTCGATACCCGGGTAGGCCTCCTGCACCTTCTGCTGATGCACCTCCTGGGTGGGCGTCGCCGGGTTGGGCCGGATGAAGTCCACCGACAGGTAAAAGAACGTCTGCTGCGGCCCGTCGCCGAGCATGTTCTCCACGGCGGCGATCAGCCCCTCGGGCTGCAGGTCGCGCGAGCCCAAGCCGTAGGCACCGGAATAGATCCGCGGCATGTCCCCGCCGCCGAAGGACGGATAATCCGGGTACGGTTTGCCTTCCCCGGCGATGCGGTTCTCCAGGCACTTGGTCAGTGCCGCCCGGGTTTCGCGGGCCAGGGGCAGATCCTCGGCCAACGGCTGATCCGTGCGCTCGAGCACGGCGACGCCCTTGCGCCCCTTGAGCAGCTGGGCCAGGTCGGCGCCAGGGAAGGGACGGAACATGGTCAGATTGACCACGCCCACCGGGATGCCGCGCGTATCCCGCAGGTAATCGGCCACCGCCTCGGCAGTGGCCACCATGCTGCCCTGACCGACAATGACGTACTCGGCGTCGTCCATCCGGTAACCGGAGACCCGGTTGTAGCGCCGGCCGGTCAGCTGGGAGAACTCCTCCATGCAGGCGTCGGCGATCTCGGGCAGGTGGGCGTAGAAGTACGGCCGCTGGGCAGCCACCTGCTGCATGTAGGCGTCCTGGTTCTGCACCGAACCGGAGAGCATCGGGTTGTCGACATCCCAAATGGCGGGGATACGGCGGCGCTGCTCGCCATAGAGCATCCGCTGCGCCGGGGTCGGACAGTCGATGATATCGTCGGCACTGCCCAGGTACTCCTGGATCAGCTCCCGCTCGGGGATGCGCAGCGACTCGATCAGGTGAGTGGTCAGGAAGCCGTCCTGACCGACGATACCCGGGTTGAGCGCCAGCTCGGCGATCTTGTGGGAGATGATGTTCAGGTCCGCCGCCTCCTGGGCGTTCTTGGCGAAGACCTGGAAGAAGCCGGTGTCGTCGACGCAGTGGTAGTCGTCGTGGCCGGCATGGACGTTGAGCGCGCCCTTGGTGATGGCGCGGCAGCCCATGTTGAGGATGTACGGCAGTCGCTTGCCGGCAGCGGCATAGAGCGATTCGTGCATGAACGCCACGCCCTGCGCCGACGAGAAATTAATCGCCCGCAGGCCGGTCATCGACAGCCCGGCGGTCATCGCCGCAGCGGCGTGCTCGGACTCCGGCTCGATGAAGATCAGCGAGCGACCGGAGACATTGATATGACCCTTGGAGACCTCCTCGGCCCACATCTCACCCATGTCCGTGGACGGAGTGATCGGGTAGGCGCCGGCGGCGTCCGAGGATTCGCGCTCGCACTGGATGACGGCACTGTTGCCGTCCATCGCCCCGCGAATCCCCTGATACTTCATCAGGTCCTGCGACGTAGTGCGCTTGAAAAGCATATCGCCTCCCCTAGCTTGCCCGGTCCGTCCGGACCGGTGCTCATTTCGAAATCTGTGTACCTGTAACCGCCAGACGCCACACCGCGGCGCCGGCCCGCGCGCATGCCGGCCGGCCAGCCATGCGGGCTGTAGCGCTGTGCCTCAGACGCGAGGCAGGGGTTCCATGCGCGGTAGAGGTTCTTTGCGGGTGATCTTCCGTGCGCCCGCACCCCGTCGGGGCTCACCGTCTTCCAACCAGACAATGGCGCCCGTTGGACAACGTTCGATCGCCACTGGTGAGGCCAGGTCGTTCTTGCTGTAGTCGATCACCGCCAAGTTATTTTCCATGCGGATCAGACCTTCCGGCGCGTCGGCTGCACAGCGCCCGCAGGCAGTGCAGACGACCTCACAGTGGGATTCGGCCTCGTCCTGCGGATCCTGGTTGCGGCAATTGATCCACAGGCGGTGGCTTTCGGGTTGCAGGCTGAAGAGGTCTTTTGGACAGATTTCGACGCAATCACCGCAGCCGGTGCATTTTTCGGCATCCACGATCGGCAGGCCATACCGGTTGAGCTCAATGGCGTCGAAACCGCACTCGTCCTCGCAGTCACCAAGGCCGAGACAGCCCCAGACACAGCCCTTGCCACCGCCGGCGACCAGCGCCGCCGCTCGACAGGACTTGAGCCCCTCGTAGCGCGCCCGGGTAGCCGCCACGTGGGTGCCGCCAGCGCAGGCCAGTCGGGCGATTAGCCGCTCCTGGTCGCCTACGCTGACACCGAGCAGGTCAGCGATCTGCTGATTCAACTCGGGGGAGTTGACTGTACACCGGGAAGGCTGGGTGTCGCCGTTGATCAGGGCTTCGGCAAACGGGCGACAGCCCGCGACCCCGCAGGCCCCGCAGTTCGCCCGAGGCAGCAGGTCCTCGATCTCGTCGATTCGCGGATCCTCGTAGACGTAGAGCCGCCGATTGGCCACGGCGAGCATCGCGGCCAGGAGGATACCCAGGCTCGCCATCACGCCGCCCGCCAGGGCGATCTGTGTCATTGCCGAAGTCACTCGCTGCGTCCCTTCCCGATGGTGTTAACGGTATTGTGCAGTGAACAATAGCGAGTGGAAATTACCCTCATAGAGGTCGACAGGTCAAATCCCGATGGGTTTTCCGGTGCCCGCGACCACCCGCTCGCGCGCGCGCGCTCCCATCATGTTGATCCCCCACCCCTTGCTCTCTATGCTCTACCGGCCTGAAATCGCAGTCCGGACAACGAGTCAGTCCCCAGGAGCAGTGCATGCCCGATCAATTCCTCACAGGCAATGAAGCCGTCGCCCAAGCCGCACTCGACGGCGCCGTGTCGCTGGGTACCGGCTACCCGGGAACCCCCTCGACCGAGATCCTCGAGCGCCTCGACCACCTCGGAGGGCGTGCCCAGTGGGCTCCCAACGAGAAGGTGGCCCTTGAGGTCGGCCTCGGCGTGGCCTACGGCAACGCCCGGGCCCTGGTGACCATGAAGCACGTCGGCCTCAACGTGGCCGCTGACGCGTTGTTCTCCGCCACCTACACCGGTGTAGCCGAGGGCCTGGTCATCGCCGTCGCCGACGACCCGGGAATGCACTCCAGCCAGAACGAGCAGGACACCCGCCGCTATGCCGAAGCCTCCGGGGCACCGATGCTCGAGCCCGGCGACAGCCAGGAGGCGTACGACTATACGCTCAAGGCCCTGGAACTCTCCGCTCGCTTCCAGTTGCCGGTGATCCTGCGTTTGACCACACGGATCTGCCACTCCAAGGGGCGGGTCCGCACCCGCACCGAACGGGCGCAGGTGCCCGCGCCGCGGTACGAGCGGGACATCCCCGGTCGGGTCATGATCCCTGGCTACGCGCGTCCGGCCCACGTCCGGCTGCGCGAACGCCTGGCCAACCTTGCGCGCTCCGAGGTGTCGGCGGAGCTGCTCGTCGAGGAGGGCGAGGATACGAGCCTGGGGATCATCGCCGACGGCGTGGCTGCAGCCCATGCCCGGGAGGCCGCCCCCGGAGCTCGCCTGCTCAAGCCGGGGCTGACCCACCCGCTACCCATCGAGGCCATGCGCGCCTTCGCCGCCAAGGTGGACCGTTGCGTAGTGATCGAAGAGGGGGATCCGTATCTCTACACCGCCGCTCGGGCAGCGGACATCCCGGTGGAGGGCAAGCCGGAGCGCTTCCGTTTCGGTGAGCTCAACGCCGACCGGGTCCGCCGCATCCTCGCCGGCGACGAGAGCCCGGAGCCCGAACCGGAGGAACCGGGCAAGCCGCCGCGGCTCTGTGCCGACTGCTCCCATAGACAGGTGTTCCAGACCCTGTCCCGGCACGAGTGCATCGTTGCCGGAGACATCGGCTGCTACACCCTCGGCGTCATGCCTCCCTTCGAGGCGATGGACACCTGCGTATGCATGGGCGCGAGCGTCGGCGTCGGGCTCGGCCTGCGCCATGCCCTCCCCGCCGACCAGGCACGACGGGTGGTGAGCGTCATCGGCGACAGCACCTTCGTGCATACCGGCCTCCCCGGGCTGGCCGAGATGGCCTATAACCCGCCGGCCACCGGCCACGTGCTGCTCATACTCGACAACGACACCACAGCCATGACCGGGCTCCAGGAGCACCCGGGCACAGGCCGACAGATCGACCACCACCCGGCCACCAGCAAGCTCAACTACGAGGCCGTCGCCCTGGCGATGGGCATCACCCGGGTGCACACGGTGGATCCGGTCGAGGCTCAGGACGAGTTCGAGCGACTGCTCACCGACGCCTTGGCCAGCGACGAACTCACCCTGATCGTGGCCAGGCGCCCCTGCCCGCTGGCCAGCCGGCGCCTGGCCGCACTTCAGGCCGAGCAGGAGTCGTCGTCATGACTGACGAGCACGGCGTAACCAACATCGTCATTGCCGGACTCGGCGGCCAGGGGATCGTCACGGGCTCGGACATCCTGGCCGAGGCCGCCTTCAGCGCCGGCCACGACGTAAAGAAGAGCGAGATCCACGGCATGAGTCAACGAGGCGGGTCGGTCAGCAGCGACATCCGCTTCGGGCCCCGGGTCCACAGCCCGATGGTGCCGCACGCCGAGGCCGACTTCCTGATCATCTCGGAATCGTCCCAGGTCCTGCCCAACCGCCATCGGCTGGCCCCTCACGGGCGCCTGATCACGCCCGACGCCGTCCCGCAGCTCTTCCAGGACGAGGCATCGCAGCACGCCGCCCGCATGGTCAATGTCGCACTGCTCGGCGTGCTCAGTGCCCACCTCGACATCGACGAGACGCACTGGATCGACGCCATCCGCGGTCAGCTGCCCGATAAGCTCCACGAGATGAACCTGCGCGTATTCCGCCAGGCGCGGGGCATCGAGGCCCTGTTCGGCACTCTAACCAGCCATTCACGCCCCCGACCCACTCTGTGACGAGGGAGACCATGCACGACCGAGCCGCACCGACTCCGGATCAGCCGACCTTCAACCCGCGCAGCGCCCCCGATTACCTCCCGGAGCAGCAGCTGCGCGAGCTCCAGCTCACTCGTCTCCAGGGCATGGTCACGCGGGCCTACGAGCGCGTACCACTGTTCCGCGAGCGTTGCGAGCAGCGGGGGGTGCAACCCTCCGACCTGCGTCAGCTGGCCGACATCCAGCATCTGCCGTTCACCGTCAAGAACGACCTGCGCGATACCTACCCCTTCGGCCTGTTTGCCAGCCCGCGTGAGGAGATCGTCCGCCTGCACGCCTCCAGCGGAACCACTGGCAAGCCGATCGTGGTGGCGTACACCCGGGACGATCTGGACGTCTGGTCCGAGGTCATGAGCCGGACCTTCGCCGCTTGTGGCGTCCATGCCGGCGACATGGTGCAGAACGCCTTCGGTTACGGGCTGTTCACCGGGGGGCTTGGCGCGCACTACGGCGCCGAGGAACTGGGGGCCACGGTCATCCCCATCTCCGGGGGCAACACCGAGCGGCAGATGATGGTGATGCGCGATTTCGGGGTCACCGCGCTGTGCGCCACCCCCAGCTATTTCCTTCATCTGCTGGAACGCGCCCGCGAGGCAGACATCGATTGGCCGAACCTGCCCCTGCGTGTGGGGATCTTCGGCGCCGAGCCGTGGACCGAGGCAATGCGCCAGCGCATCGAGCAGGAGAGCGGTATTCTTGCCTACGACATCTACGGCCTTTCCGAGATCATCGGCCCCGGCGTGGGCAGCGAGTGCTGCGCTCAGGACGGCCTGCACATCTTCGAGGATCACTTCTACCCGGAGATCATCGACCCCGAGTCCGGCACCCCGCTGCCCGACGGCGAGGAAGGCGAGCTGGTGCTCACCACCCTGAGCAAGCAGGCCATGCCGATGATCCGTTACCGGACCCGGGACCTGACCACCATCATCCCCGAGCCGTGCAGCTGCGGCCGGACCATAAGGCGCATCCAGCGCATCGGCCGGCGCAGCGACGATATGTTCATCATCCGCGGTATCAATGTCTTTCCGGCCCAAGTCGAGACCGCGCTGCTGCAGGTTGAAGGGACCCTGCCCCACTACCAGATCACCCTGAGCCGCCAGGGGAGCCTCGACCAGATGGAGGTCGCCGTGGAGGTCACCGAGGCGGTGCTGAGTGATACCGTCGGGGGGATGGAGGCGCTGCAAAGGCAGATCGCCGACGCCCTCGAGCACATCATCGGGCTGCGCGTCGGTGTCCGCCTCGCCGAGCCTCAGAGTCTCCCACGCAGCGAGGGCAAGGCGAAGCGGGTTTTCGATAACCGCGAGGGGTGACCATGAAATTCAAGCAGTTATCACTCTTCCTTGAGAACCAACCTGCACACCTCAAGCAACCGTGCCGAATCCTCGCGGAGGCAGGCATCAACATCCGCACCCTCTCCCTGGCCGACGCGGACCAGTTCGGCATCCTGCGCCTGATCGTCGCCGACTGGGAGCGCGCCAAGCGCGTGCTTGAGGAGGCCGGCTGCGCCGTTCGCGTCGATGAGGTGGTGGGGCTGGAAGTGGCCGATGAGTGCGGCGGTATGGCTTACGTCCTGGAGGTCCTCGAACAGGGCGGCCATAACGTGCTCTACACCTACGCCTTCACCTTTGGCGAACCGGGCCGGGCCGTACTATTCATGCGCTTTGAGGATCCGGACGCCGCGATTGCCACGCTGCAGGCCGGACAGATCCATGTCCTCGATCCGGTGCGCTGGCTCACCCGCGCGGACTGACCCGATCCCCGGGGAACGGCTCAGCCGCCGGTGGCGCTCATGAACCGCACCACCCGCGGCTGGCTGACTCCGGGTGCCGCGAACCCGTGCCGGGCCGGTTTGCGTGCCAGGGCGTCGCGAACCCCCGCGCGCAGACGCTCCCGAACGGTTACGGCATCGTCGCCGGCGCGCAGGATCCCGCGCAGATCGACGGCACCCTCGTCGCCCAGGCAGGGCAAAAGCAGCCCCTCCACGGTCACCCGAACCCGATTGCAGGCCGGGCAGAAACATCCCGAGTGGGGCGAGATGAAGCCGACCCGGGTAGCGCTCCCGGACACCTGCAACTCCCGCGAGGGGCCGGCGGCCGGCCGCGGCTCGGCATCCTCCAGGTCGTAGCGACGCTCGATCAGCGACCGCACCTCGGCCGAGCCCATGAAGGCCTCGCCCCGGACATGACGTTGGGCGTCGCCGAACGGCATCTCTTCGATGAAGCTGATGTCCATCCCCCGCGCCAGCGCAAAATCAACCAGCGATAGGATCTCGTCGTCGTTGCGGCCGCGCATCGCAACGGTGTTTAGGCGGATACGCTTGAAACCAGCCCCCCGTGCCGACTCGATGCCCTCGAGAACTTGGTCCAGCCGTCCGGTCCGGGTCAATTGCCGGAAGCGAGCGGCGTCGAGCGTATCCAGACTGATATTCAGGCGCTGCACGCCGGCCGCCCGCAGCTCCCGCGCGTAGCGCGCCAGCTGCGTGGCATTGGTCGTCATCACCAGTTCCTCGAGCCCGTCGATGGCTCCGAGACGCCGCGCGAGCCCCAGCACCCCCCGCCGCAGCAGGGGCTCCCCTCCAGTGATTCGGACCTTCCGCACGCCCAGACCGACGACGGCCACCGCCACCTGCTCTAGCTCCTCTAGGGAGAGGATCTCGGAGCGCGGGACGAAACGCACCTCTCCACCCATGCAGTAGAGACAGCGCAGATCGCAGCGGTCGGTGACCGACAGGCGCAGATAGTCGATCCGGCGCCCGTGGGCATCGACCAGCGGCT
This sequence comes from Halorhodospira sp. 9628, assembly GCF_022228075.1. Lineage (NCBI taxonomy): Bacteria > Pseudomonadati > Pseudomonadota > Gammaproteobacteria > Chromatiales > Ectothiorhodospiraceae > Halorhodospira > Halorhodospira sp. 9628. The sequence goes on along the minus strand of NZ_JAJNRF010000003.1, from coordinate 12,706 downwards.
GAGAATCGGACGACATGGCAGCCCTCACTGACCGGCGTCCACCCCCTTAGCGCAATCGGAAAACGGCGTACAGCGATGCCGCACCGAGGACCGTAAACCCGAAGAAGCTAGCAAACGGAAGCGGAACCCCAAACAGCGCGGCCGCTTCGGCACAGTCCGTGTTGCCGGTCACCAGCTCGACGAGGAACTCCCGCCAGGGCAGCATCTGCAGCATGACTTCCGGGCTCATCCCGCAATCGACCACCTCCGGATTCCACATGACATAGAGGTGGCGGCCAGCGGCGGCTAGACCCCCGGCGGTTACCGCAGCCAACGCTCCGCCCAGGCTCCACCGCCACCAGCCCCGGCGCGGCCAGAACACCACGCCGAGCAACGCCACGAGCATGAGGGCGGCCAGAATGCCGCGTTGCGTCCAGCACAGCGAGCACGGCTCCAGCCCCCCCCAATGCTCCGCCCCGGCAACAATCCCCCCTGCCGCCGCTGCCACCACGGCCACCAGCCCCAAAAGGGCTCGGCCCCGCTGTCCACGTGTCTCGCTCATTACCGGTACACCAATTCCTTCACGCATCGGACTGGGTGCAGCGATGATAGCAGCCCTGAGACGGGACCAGCTGCTCATCCCGACCACCTGCCCCGTCCTTGGCCCCCTCGCCGCCTCTACCCGTCGGGGCTACCCCGACACACTATCGATGCAGTTCTATCGATCCATGTAGAATCGCGCCGTAACCTTGCCGTTTCCACGACCGCAACCAAGAGGATCCACCCATGTACAAGGATTGGGCCAGCACCGCCGACGAACTCTCCGCGCTGTTCAAGGAGGTCCGCAAGGGCCAGCCAGATGTTGCCAAGGGGTTCTCGGCCATCGCCCAGGCCGCGACCGCCGACGGGGCGCTCTCGCCCAAGACCAAGGAATTGATCGCGGTCGCGATCAGTGTGGCGACCCGTTGTGACGGTTGTATCGCCTTCCACACTAAGGCCGCGGCCAAGCATGGCGCCACCCGCGACGAGATCCTCGAGATGATCGGTGTCTCGGTCTACATGGGCGGCGGTCCCTCGATGACCTACGGGGCCCAGGCCCTAGAGGCCTTCGACCAGTTCGCCGCGGATCGTTAGTGCGGTAAAAAGTCCACTCCAAAAGGGAGCGCTTGATAAGCATCAAAACCACGCCGTACGGTAGGGAAGACCACTTGCTCCCTACCGTACGGCACACCGGAGTGCAGCCTGGAATCCATGGAACAGCAAATCCCCAAACGTCGCGTGCTCGAGCAGTTCGCGGTCATCGCCAAGGCGGTGGGACACGAATACCGCCTGGAACTGCTCGAGCTAGTTGCGCAGCGGGAACGCAGCGTCGAGGCCCTGACGCAGTTGACCCAGCTGCCCGTGGGCAGCGTCTCGCAACATCTGCAGCAGCTCCGGCGCGCCGGCCTGGTGACCGCCCGCAAAGAGGGTAAGTACGTCTACTACGCGCTCGCCGACGAGGAGGTTTTGACCCTGATGTCGACCCTGCGCCGGGTGGCCGAGCGCAACATAGCCGAAGTCAATCAGCTGATTGCGCAGTACTTCGAGGACCACCAGGACCTGGACACGCTCTCGTCGGCGGAGCTCCTTGAGCGCCTGCAGCGTAACGAAGTCACTTTGATCGACGTCCGCCCGCCCGAGGAGTACGCCTCCGGACACTTGCCGGGCGCCATCAACGTACCCCTGGATGAACTCGAGGCCCGGCTCCAAGACTTGCCCGCCGAGCAACAGGTGGTCGCCTACTGCCGGGGACCGTTCTGCGCCCTGGCTCGCGACGCCGTGCGCCGACTGCGCCGCCAAGGCGTTGACGCAACCCGGCTCAACCAAGGCTTCCCGGAGTGGAAGGCCGAGGGGCTCCCGGTTCAATAAGAGGGTTTACCAGTTCAACCACTTGCGGCACTCGCCCTCGGCGTCGGCCGCCACGGTCTCGGCATCCACCTGCTCCGGGCGCCATTCGCGTACCTGCCCCTGACACTCCAGGTGCAGGACCGGATACTGCGGCCGCGCCGTGTCCCCGTGCAGCGCAGGGAACGCAAAGGACGGCTTGTGATAGAGGCGGCCCTCCACGGTGTAGACGCAGCTTCCCTCCGAGTCGGTTGCGACCATCAATCTGGCCCAGTGCTCGTTGTGCTCGACAAGGGCGGCAAACCCCTCGGCGATCAGGGTGTCGCGGGCCCGCCACAAGCCGGGCAGCACCGCCTCCCGGAAGCTTTGCTCGAGTTGTTGCTCGGCGTCACGGAGCTGTGCTTGCGCCGCCTCGGCATCGGCCATCTGGGGTTCGCCGCTTTTGAGGAGCTTTCTCAGCCAGCGTCTCATTGACGTTTCGTCCTTGTCTGCGGAGTGTCCGAGCTGCCCCGCGGCGGCCATCCACGGCGCCGCCGCCGGCGCTCATCCAGATAGCGGAACAGCCGTTCTAGCTTCGGCTCGGGGATGGGGCTGATCATGTCCGACTGCTGCGCATCGGCACGGAACGCCGCCCACAGCCCCCAGGCCATGAGCAGAAGGATCAGTGACAACGGCAGCGCCGCCGCAATGGTGACTGTTTGCAAGGCCTGCAGCCCGCCGGCGATCAACAGCACCGCGGCCACGGCACCGGTCATGGTGCTCCAGAAGATCTTCTGCAGCAGCGGCGGATTGGGGTTGCCGCCGGAGGCCAGGACATTCATGACCAGCGCCCCCGAGTCTGCCGACGTCACGAAATAGCCCACCACCACGGCGGTAGCCAGTGGAACCGTAATCGCCGCCAGGGGCAGCGCCTCGAGCATGGCGTAGAGCGCCTGCGGCACGCTCTCCTGTACCACTGCCGCGATGCCGGCGCCGGCCTGATCCAGATGCAGTGCACCCGCGCCGAAGGCGGTCAGCCAGACGAAGGTGAACAGCGTCGGTACCAACAACACGCCGAGGATGAACTCCCCCACCGTCCGCCCGCGGGAGACCCGGGCGATGAACATGCCCACGAACGGACACCACGAGATCCACCACCCCCAGTAGAACAGCGTCCAGTCGGCCTGCCAGTCGGGGCTCCGAAAGGCGTCGGTGCGGAAGGTCAGCTCCACGAGGCCGTCCACATAGTGGCCGAGGGATTCAAAAAAGCCGGCCAGGACCAGCCGGGTCGGCCCGGCGATCAGCACGAACAACATCAGCGCCGCACCGAGGAACAGATTGGCGCGTGAGAGAAGACGGATCCCGTTGTTCAATCCGCTGACCACGGAGATGGTCGCCGCCCCCATGATGGCGATGATCAGCCCGATCTGGTGCGTCAGTGACTCCTCCAGCAGCCCGACCCGTGCCAATCCGGAGTTGACCTGCATAACCCCCAACCCCAGGGATGTCGCCACTCCGAGCACGGTCCCCACCACCGCCATGGTGTCGACCAGATCGCCAATGACGCCGTGTATACGCTGTCCGAGCAGCGGGTAGAGCGCCGAGCGAAGAGACAACGGCAAGTCGTGGCGGTAGGAGAAAAACGCCAGCGAGAGCGCGACGATGATGTAGATCGCCCAAGGGTGCAAACCCCAGTGGAAGAAAGTGATCTGCAGCGCCTCGAGGGCCGCATCCGGCGTACCCGGCTCGGCCCGGGGCGGATCGGCGAAGTGCATCAGCGGTTCGGCAACGCTGTAGAACAGCAGGCCGATGCCCATACCCGCCGAGAAGAGCATGGCGAACCACGACAGGTAGCTGTACTCCGGATAGGAGTCGGGCGGCCCCAGACGCAGCCTGCGGAAATCAGGACGCAGCAGCACCACCAAAACAAAACCGAGTAGGAACGCAACGACACCGGTGTAGACCCAGCCCAGCTCGACGGCAATGAACGTCTGCAGCCGGGCGATCCCATCACCCATCGCCTCGGTCCAGACGGCGGCGGCCACCACCAGGGTCACCACCAGGGCTGCTGCCGGCAGAAAGACCCTAGGATACATATACCCACCCAAGGGACGCGGATCGACCACCCCGACGGACGCGCGAGGGGGCGATCATGCTACGTTCGCTCCCAGTCCATGCTCCGGCGCACAGCCTTTTGCCAACCGCTGTAGAGTCGATCACGTTCCTCCTCCGCCATCGACGGTTCGAAGACCCGCTCCAAGGCGACCTGGCGGGCCACGCTCCCCTGATCCCAGACGCCCGCGTTAATACCCGCCAGGTAAGCGGCTCCGAGGGCGGTGGTTTCGGTGATCTCGGGCCGCTCCACCCGCACCCCCAGCACATCGGCCTGGAACTGCATCAGCACGTTGTTGGCCACGGCCCCGCCGTCGACTCGGAGCGCCTTGAGCGGCAGCCCGGAGTCACGCCCCATGGCATCGATCACGTCCCGGGTCTGATAGGCCAGCGCATCCAGGGTCGCGCGGGTGACATGCTCCTTCCGCGTCCCCCGCGTCAGCCCGAAGATCGCGCCCCGGGCGTACATGTCCCAGTACGGGGCACCGAGCCCAGCGAAAGCCGGTACGACGTAGACCCCACCGGCGTCTGGCACCTTGCCGGCGAAGTACTCCGAATCCTCCGCCGAGTCGATCAGCTTCAACTCGTCGCGCAGCCACTGGATGGCGGCGCCGGCGATGAAGATCGCCCCCTCGAGGGCGTACTCCACCCGACCGTCAATGCCCCAGGCGATGGTGGTGAGCAGGCCCGACTCCGAGACCGCGGGTTGCTCACCGGTATGCATCAGCAGGAAACAGCCGGTGCCGTAAGTGTTCTTGGCCATGCCCGGCTCGAAGCAGGCCTGCCCGAACAGTGCCGCCTGCTGATCTCCGGCGATGCCGGCAATGGGGATCTGCGCTCCGCCGAGCATATCCGGGTCCGTGGTCCCGAAATGCCCACAGGAGGGGCGCACCTCCGGCAGCAGCGTCCGCGGGATCGCCAGCGCCTCAAGCAGTTCGTCGTCCCAGGCCAGGCGATGGATGTCGTAGAGCATGGTGCGCGAGGCGTTGCTGTAGTCGGTGACGTGGCATGCCCCGCGGGTCAGATTCCAGACCAGCCAAGTATCCATGGTGCCGAACAGCAGCTCACCCTGCTCGGCTCGTTCGCGTGCTCCCGCGACATTGTCGAGCAACCAGCGGATCTTGGTGCCCGAGAAGTAGGCATCGATCACCAGGCCGGTGGTGTCACGCACTTTCCGCTCCAGATCGCGCTCCTTGAGCGACTCGCACAGGGCGGCCGTGCGTCGGTCCTGCCAGACGATCGCATTGTGAATCGGGCGCCCCGTGTGGCGATCCCAGATCACGGTGGTCTCGCGCTGGTTGGTGATCCCGATGGCGTGGAGTTCGGCCGGCTTGACCCCATGCACCTCGAGAACTTCCCGCACCACCCCCATCTGCGCGCCCCAGATCTCCATGGCGTCGTGTTCCACCCAGCCCGGGTGCGGGTAATACTGCGTCAGCTCCTTCTGCGCGACGCCCACGATCTGCGCCCGCTGATCAAAGAGAATCGCACGGCAGCTGGTGGTGCCCTGATCCAGGGCCAGGATGTAGCGCTGCTGCATGGTTCGACTCCTTCGCTGCGTCCCCCGGCCTGCTTTCAGCGCGGGCCGCTGCCCCGATCATCTCTGCCCGGCCGACGATTGCAAAGAGGCTCGCGAGACTTTGCCGCTGCTGTGCGCTTTCTTGCTAGGGTTCACGCTGGTGGCACCAGATTCCCACGCTGCAACCGAGGAGCCAGCCCGATGAGTGGACGGATCCCCGCGGAGCTCGAACACCCCTACGACCTGATCGTCATTGGCGCCGGGATCAATGGCGCCGGCATCGCTCGGGACGCAGCGCTGCGCGGACTCCGGGTACTGGTCCTGGAACAGGACGATATCGGCGGTGCCACCTCCGCCTGGAACAGCCGCCTGGTCCACGGCGGGCTGCGCTACCTCGAACACGGCGAGATCGGGCTGGTCCGGGAGTCTCTGCGCGATCGCGAGATCCTGCTGCGCACCGCCCCCCACCTGGTCACGCCCCTGCCCCTGCTCACCCCTCTCTACGCCGGCCAGCGGCGGGGCCCCGGAATGGTGCGCCTGGGCATGCTCGCCTACGACTTCCTCTCCATGGACAAAAGCCTGCCTTGCCACCGCATATACGACCGCGCCACAGTCCGTGCCGCCGAACCAGGCCTGGCCGAGCAGGGCCTACTCGGCGCCGCGCGCTATTACGACGCCCAAGTCGCTTACCCGGAGCGGCTGACCCTGGAGAATCTCCTCTGCGCCCGTGCCCACGGAGCCACGGTCTATACCCACGCCCGGGCGCGGCGGGTGCAACGGGAAGCGGCCACGGGTCGTGTCACCGGGGTCGAGATCGAGGACCAGCTCACCGGCGAAACCGCCAGGGCGCGAAGCGCATCGGTGATCAATGTCGCCGGCCCGTGGGTCGACCACCTCCTTGAGGCCACCGCACCCGAGTTCCCGCGGCGCATCGGCGGCACCAAGGGCACGCACATCGTCGTCCCCCCCTTCCCCGGTGCTCCGGGCCACGCGCTCTATGCCGAGGCCCGAGAGGATGGGCGCCCCTACTTCACACTGCCCTGGAACGGGCTCTATCTGATCGGTACCACCGATACCCGCTACGATGCAGACCCCGGGACCGCAGCCCCCACCGAGGACGAAATCCGCTACCTCCTCGATGAGACCAACCGGCTCCTGCCGGATGCAGGGCTCGAGCGCAGCCAGGTACTGTACGCCTACAGCGGTGTGCGCCCCCTACCCCACGTCGCCGCCGGAGAAACAGGGGCAATTACCCGGCGCCACCTGATCGTCGACCACGAGGATCAGGCGCCAGGGCTGTGGTCGGTGATTGGCGGCAAACTCACCACGTACCGCCACCTGGCCGAGGAAGCAGTGGAGCGGATCGGCCGGTCCCGCGGCTGGCAGCTGCCCCCGTGCCCGACGCGCCGGCGGCCTCTCCCGGGAGCTGCGACCCCGGACCTGGAGACGTTTCGGCGCCGCCTAGCGGCAGCCCATGGGCTAACCCCGGTGCTGGCCCAACGCCTGGCGGCGCTCTACGGCGTCAAGGCCGAGCAGATCGCTGCACGCATGGGCGCGGACCCTCGACTGCAGGAGGTGTTCAGCCCGCAGACTGGGGCCGTCGCCGCGGAGCTGATCCACGCTTTCGAGACGGAGATGTCCGAGACGCTCACCGACGCCCTGATGCGTCGCACGATGGTCGGTCTGGGACCGGCGGCGGGGCTGGATGCGGTGGATAGCGCGGCGTGTATCGCCGGAGCGCACCTCGGGTGGGACCGTGACCGTGTGGCAGCAGAGGCGGAAGGATTCCGCACCTACATCGGCCGGTTCTGCCCGCAGACGACCGCCTCGGCACCCTAGCGGATCGGCCGGGCCTGCTCGGCGGCGGCCCGCTGCTGGGCCCGGCGAGCCCGGACGCGCAGCACGGTCCAGATGATGGAGACGGCAGCAGCCGGCAGGGCAAGCCAGCGCAGCAGCTCGTAGAGCGGTAGATGGTCCGTCACGCTCCACCCCGGTGCATAGAGGCGCACGGCCACCGATGCACTGAGGATCGTGAAGGTCAGAACCGTGGCGGCGTAGTAAGGCTCGCGCCGGCGCAGCCCGGCCGCGCCGAAGGCGGCAACGTGGGCCAGGAAGATCAGCAGCAGTAGGGTCAGACCGTGGTCGGCCATGGCAGCGCGTCCCTTCTCGCTGAACCGGACGGAACGGTCCCCATCATAGCGGCCTCAGCCGGTCCCGGCCACGGCCGGGAAGGCGGTACAGGGGGATATCAGTCGCCCCCGGTTCCCGGCTCGAAGTCCAGCTCGGCCAGCTCGCCGAGCACCGCACTGGCGATGTTGGTCAGGTGCGCGGCCACACGCTTGTAGTGGCGGGCGAGCAGCGAATACGCCACCGCCTCGTGGAATTCGATCTCGCCCTCGTCCTCGAACAGCTCCTCGATGAGCTGATCGCAGCGGCGCTGGATGTCCCGCGCCTGCTCGCGGCGCTCACGGGCGGCCTCCTGCTGGTCCGGATCCCGGCACGCCGAGGCCAACGTGCGAAAAATCCCGCCTAACTCCCCTTCGATCTCCTCCAGGGGCTGGTGGTACTTCGCAACGTGGAAGCCCCGTGTGTAGAAGCGCCCGATTTCAAAGACGTTCTTGCAGTAGTCGCCGATGCGCTCCGCATCCCTGGAGACACTCAGTAGCGCCAGACAAACGGGGACATCGTAGCCGGGGTTCACCGTCAGGTGGCGGAGGAGCTTGCGGCGGACCGAGCGCTCGCGGGCGTTGATCCGCCGATCCCGCTCATAGATCGCGTCCTCGGCCTTTTCCGCCGGTACCCGACTGTGCAGCACCTCGTTGGCCCGCTCGAACATCCACGCCCCGTCCTGGAGCATGGCTTCCAGCTCCGCAAAGGCACGGTCGACGGCCGTCTCTCGGGCAAAGGCACTGAGGATCTCGCGGAACATCGCCATCTCCGGTGGGAGCGTTTAACGGTGAATGAGCAACACCTCGGTGACTGCCAGCCCGACAAGCGGCAGCACCAAGAATACCAAGAACAGGAACAGGAACGCGTACGGCATGCTGCGCCCGGCCAGGCGGCCGTACCAGCTGGCCATGCGGATCGGTATATAGCGTAACGGATACCAGATCGCCGTGCCCAACAGATTGAACAGCACGTGCACGAAGGCCACGGTCAGCGCCGCCGAGACGGGGTTGGCCGTAGCAGCCAGGACACTGGTCGCGGTGGTCCCGAGATTCGAGCCCATCATGAACGGCAGGACCCGCCGCATGGGCACCACACCGGCGCCGGCCAGGGGAACCATCAGACTCGTGGTAATCGTGCTGGACTGGACCATTACCGTGGAGATCGCCCCGATCCCGTAGGAGCGCGGATCCGTGCGGAAGAAATAGCTACGGAACAGACCGTCCATGTGCCGCAGCAGGGCCCCGCGGAGATTCTTCACCATGAGCACCAGGGCGAAGAACATGAGCACCAGGCCGCCGGCAGCCACCAGCAGGCCCTCCGTGCCCCCGGTCGACGCCAGCGCGCTCCCGCCCGACTCGAACACGGCCACGATCGGCGCGGTCACCACCCCCACCGGGCTGTCCGGTCGCGCCACTTCCGGCAGACCGACCAACTCGGCAAGCCAGGCAGCGGTCTGGGTGATCACGCCCCGGCCACTCTCGGCGAGAGCCGAGGTCACCCACTCCAGCGGGAAGAGCACGGCAACCGTGAGGATGTTGAAGAAGTCGTGGAGCAGCGCCGCAGTGAACGAGCGCCGGAAGGTCCGGCGGATCCGCATATTCGCCAGCGCCACGAGGAGGGCGGTGACCGAGGTGCCGATGTTCGCGCCCATGATGGCGAACACCGCCGTGCCCAGGGTCATCTCGCCGGTCGCCACCAAGGTGACGATCAGCGCCGTCGTGAACGATGAACTCTGCACGATGGCCGTGACCAGCACGGCACCGAGTAGCGCGATGAACGGGTTCTCGCCATATTCGAAGGCGCGGACGAAGAAGTCGCTGGCCTCGCCGAAAGTCCCCAGCCCGCTGCCGATGACGTTCAGCGCGGCCAGGAAGAGGTACAGACAGAGCCCGGCATAGACCCCGCGCAGCCAGGCCGGCACCTCACGATGCCGGACGACTGCCGGGTCCACCCCGGCAGCGGAGGCTGATTTGCCTTGTGCCATCAGCTGGTCGCCCCTGTGTCCAGAACGGTCACCCGGCACGCACCGCGAAGCCCCGCGGCCGGGCGATGCGTAAGCTGCCCACCCGGCCCATGACAGTCAAGTTACAATTTCATTGCAGGCACTCGATGCTCCGATCCTTCGGGATCAGGGCGCTGGTCGCACCCAGGCGGTGATCCCCACCATCCGCTCGATACGCACCCGATCACCCGGGTGCAGCGCCTGCCCATCCGCACCACGGGCCGGGAAGACCTCATCGTCCACCCGCACACCGACTCCCTGACCCCGCGAGACCAGCACACCGAAGCGTCCCGCGTACGCGTCGGCGGGGGCGACCATGCGATGGGCGTAGGCCCCGGCAAAACGCTGCGCAAGGCGGTAACCGGTCGGCAGGAGGATCAGTGTGGTGACCAGATAGATCAGCAGCTGGTGAGAGACGGCCATGTCCGCCTTCACTGACGTCACCACCGCCAGAACGAAGGCGGCCACGGCCAGATCCACCAGGAACAGGTGACCACCGAAGAGAGCCGCTGTCACGAGTAGCAGGATGCCGCCGGCCAGCCAGATCCAGGATGGGTCGAACATGCACACCTCCAGCTCGCGGCCACTTTCAGTCTAATCCACAAAAACTGTGGAAGGCCCTGTGGAAAACCCTGCCCCGCCCCGATCCCGTGCGGACCTGCGGCAGGTGGCGATTTTTTCGCCGGCTAGCCGCACCCACCCCGGGGTACGCTATCCTGAGCGGCCGAAACCGGACGCCGGCTCTATTCCCTGGCTCATCAACGAAGGTCTTTGATGCGACTGATCGGCCCCTTATCCACTGTCGGCCTGCTGCTCGGCACCCTGTTCTTTGCCTTCTCGCTGACCCCGAGCCTGGTCCCCCGCCCCTTCGCCTTCCAGGGCGCCATCTCCGGCCTGTCCCTGACCGCGGGATACGCCATTGGTGCCGGGATGAGCGGGCTGTGGCACTACCTGCAACTCCCCGAGCTGCGCGGGCGCCTCGAGCGCATGGTGCGCTGGCTGGCCGTGGCCGGGTGCACCCTGGTAGCGGTCACCTTTATGTGGCGCGCCGCCGGCTGGCAGGATGCCGTGCGCGCGCAGATGGAGCTGGAGCCGGCAGGCGGCCTGCCACCGATTGGCGCCGCGCTGGTGGCTTTGCTGGTCTTCGCCGCCGCCCTGCTCCTGGCCCGTCTCTTCCGCGGGACGTTTCGCTTCCTCTCCCTGCGCCTGCAACGCTTCATCCCGCCGCGGGTCTCGCACCTGGCTGGGGTGGTGGTCGCCATCGGCCTGTTCTGGGCCGTGATCGACGGCGTACTGTTCACCATGGCCCTGCGCGCTGCCGATAGCTCCTACCAACAGGTCGACGCCCTCATCGAGGCGGATCAGGAGCGTCCGAGTGAATCCGAACGCGCAGGCAGCCCGGACTCGTTCGTCGACTGGAAGGATCTCGGCCGTCAGGGCCGCAGCTTCGTCTCCTCGGGCCCCACGGCGACGGAGCTCGAGTCGTTTATCGATAAGCCGACCCCCACGCCCATCCGCATCTATATCGGCCTGAACGCAGCCGAGACCCCCGAGGAGCGCGCCCAGCTCGCTCTGGAGGAGTTGCATCGCACGGACGCCTTCGACCGGTCCGTGCTGATCCTCGCCACTCCCACCGGCACCGGCTGGATCGATCCGGCGGCCGCTGACCCGGTGGAGTATCTGCACCGTGGCGACATCGCCACGGTCACTGCGCAGTACTCCTATCTGCCCAGCCCGCTGGCGCTGATGGTTGAAGGCAACTACGGGGCCGAGATGGCCCGCGCCCTGTTCGAGGTCGTCTACGGGCACTGGCGCACCCTGCCCGAGGACGAGTGCCCCGCGCTCTATCTCCACGGCCTGAGCCTGGGCGCCCTCAACTCCGACCGAGCCTTCGATGTCTTCGATATCATCCAGGATCCGTTTGATGGTGCCCTGTGGAGCGGCCCCCCGTTCCGCAGCGAGACTTGGCGGACCGTCACCGAGCGCCGCGAAGCCGGTTCGCCGGCCTGGCTGCCCGAGTTCCGGGACGGCGAGGTGATCCGCTTCACGAATCAGGAAACCCGGCTCGATGCCGCCGGCGACGAATGGGGACCATTCCGCCTCGCCTTTTTGCAGTATGCCAGTGACCCGATCACCTTCTTCAGTCCGAGCATCCTCTACCGCGAACCGGACTGGATGGCCGAACCCCGTGGTCCGGATGTCTCCTCCGAGCTGCGCTGGTACCCCGTGGTGACCATGCTGCAGCTGGCCGCGGACATGGCTGCCGGCGGCGCCCCGCCCGGCTACGGGCACACCTATGCCGTAGAGGACTACATCGATGCCTGGGTGACGCTCACCGAGCCAGACGGCTGGAGCGCAGATGAACTGGAGCGGCTGACCCGCCACCTGGGACGCTGAACGCCGGGCTCGGGGAACCCGCCGGCCGCGATCCGGTCCACTCGGCAAACACCAGTGGATCGCGTTTCAATGAACACCGCCGAATGCTGGAGAGGTCATCTATGCTCAAGCGCATCCTGATCCCCCTCGCCATCGCCCTGCCGGTTCTGGCTCTGCTCTACGTCGGCCTGGGCATGGACTCCGAGGAACTGCCTTCACCCCTGGTCGGCGAGCAGGCGCCCCCGTTCGAATTGGAGGATCTCCACGACAGCGACGAGACGATCACCCATGAGGATTTCGTCGGCGACGTGGCTGTCGTCCACGTGTGGGGATCCACCTGCCCGGTCTGCCACGAGGACTTCCCCCACCTTGAGCGCCTCTCGGAGCACGGGGTCAAGGTCTACGCCTTTAACTACCGCGACGACCGCGCGCAGGCCCTGCAGTATCTCCGGGTGCGCGGTGATCCCTACGATCGCATCGCCCACGACCCCGAGGGCGAGGCGGGTATGGAGTGGGGCGTCTACGCCACCCCGGAGACCTACGTACTGGATGAGGACGGCACCATCACCTACAAGGAGATCGGGCCGCTCGATGAGGAGGTGGTGGAAGAAGAGATCCTCTCGCTGGTTGATTGAACCGCAGCGCTGGGGCCCCGCCCCGGGGTGGCCGGGGCCCCCGCCCCCCCC